>NZ_JBFWLF010000057.1:0-17935 GCF_050252275.1 Citrobacter sp.
AATTACTATCAATATTAAAAGCAGGGATCAGATACATTTTGGGATTAAGGATAAAGCGATAGCTGATAGTGGCTTCACTACCGTTATTATCTAATTCATTAAAAGGCTCATTCGCATCGTCACCACTTGATTTATAACGGGTCTCGACAGAGAAACCGAATTGGTTATCAAACCGATGCGCAAAATAGATACGATCTTTATTAATTTTTCCATCATCGAAGTAGTCGTGACGTAAATCGATAACAGATTCAGCGGCCAGGACATTGCAGCTAACCAGTATTGCCACGGCACTAATAGTCATTCTCTTATTTAATTTCATATTAAAGTCCATGTATGAACGCAAAAAAAGACCTTTCCGTCTCCGACAGAATTAAGAAAAGGCATTGCCACTAAGAATCTCGCTACTCAGAAAACCCGATAACAGGTTCAGCGCCGGTTAAGAATATTATTGTTATATCACCCTGTAAATTGCAGTCATTAATAAAATATGAGATCTGACGAGCAAAATAGGAGGCATAAGAAAATATCCATATAAATAGCCATTGAGAAAAAGCAGCGTATTCATCGACTTTATATAGCGTCACAGCTTATTACCTCATTAATTAATAATATCCCGTTAGCCGTTTTATTATTAATTAATAACGGAGGTGCTAGATAATTCCGGATACTTTGCACAATAAAAACGAGAGTAATCAATATTATTAACTAAAATAAAAATAGGAAAATAAAAATAGAATACGTTTATTTTCAGAACAGTTCGTTTTGATTAATTGATCGTGATTATTTTGTCTCCTCACCCCACAGGGGCAAGATCGTTCTTCAGCCGCCACCTTTCTCTCCCCCCTGACCAGCGGCTTAAGGTACAATCCCCGCTTTCTTTTTCAACAAGGGACAAAAAATGGACAAACGTTTTGTTCAGGCCAATAAAGAAGCGCGTTGGGCGCTATGGCTGACCCTTCTCTATCTGGCCGCCTGGCTCGCCGCAGCTTACATACCAGGGGTGACGCCGGGCATAACCGGGCTGCCGCACTGGTTTGAAATGGCTTGTCTGCTAACACCGCTGATCTTCATTTTGCTGTGCTGGGCCATGGTGAAATTTATCTATCGTGACATTCCCCTGGAGGATGATGATGCAGCTTGAAGTCATTCTGCCGCTGGTTGCCTATCTGGTTGTTGTGTTCGGTCTTTCTGTTTATGCCATGTGTAAACGGCAGACCGGCACCTTCCTGAATGAATATTTTCTGGGTAGCCGTTCCATGGGGGGGATCGTCCTGGCGATGACCCTGACCGCGACATACATCAGCGCCAGCTCATTTATTGGTGGACCTGGTGCGGCCTATAAATACGGACTGGGATGGGTGTTGCTGGCGATGATTCAGCTTCCCGCCGTCTGGCTTTCGCTGGGGATACTCGGTAAGAAATTCGCCATCCTTGCCCGTCGCTATAATGCCGTCACCCTCAACGACATGCTGTTTGCCCGCTACCAGAGTCGCCTGCTGGTGTGGCTGGCGAGCCTCAGCCTGCTCGTGGCGTTTGTCGGCGCCATGACCGTGCAGTTCATTGGCGGCGCACGCCTGCTGGAAACGGCGGCGGGTATTCCCTATGAAACAGGTCTGCTGATTTTCGGTATCAGTATCGCGCTGTATACCGCGTTCGGCGGCTTTCGTGCCAGCGTGCTTAACGACACAATGCAGGGACTGGTGATGCTGATTGGCACCATCGTGCTGCTGGTCGGTATCGTGCATGCGGCCGGTGGCCTGAGCCATGCCGTAGAGACCTTAAACGCCATCGACCCAAAACTGGTTTCACCGCAGGGCGCCGATGACATTCTGTCTCCGACCTTTATGACCTCATTCTGGGTACTGGTCTGTTTTGGTGTGATCGGTCTGCCGCATACGGCGGTGCGCTGCATCTCCTACAAAGACAGCAAAGCGGTACACCGGGGGATAATCATCGGTACCATCGTGGTGGCGATCCTGATGTTTGGTATGCATCTTGCCGGCGCGCTGGGTCGTGCGGTTATCCCTGACCTGACGGTGCCGGATCTGGTGATTCCCACGCTGATGGTCAAAGTGCTGCCGCCTTTCGCCGCCGGGATCTTTCTTGCCGCGCCAATGGCGGCCATTATGTCGACGATCAACGCCCAGTTGCTGCAAAGTTCCGCTACGATCATTAAAGATCTCTATCTTAATATTCGCCCGGAACAGTTGCAGAACGAGACGCGGTTGAAGCGAATATCGGCGGTGATCACCCTCATCTTAGGCGCGCTGCTCTTACTTGCCGCCTGGAAACCGCCAGAGATGATCATCTGGCTGAATCTTCTGGCGTTTGGCGGTCTGGAAGCCGTGTTCTTGTGGCCGCTGGTGCTTGGCCTTTACTGGGAGCGCGCGAATGCGACCGGAGCGCTGAGTGCGATGATTGTCGGCGGCGTGCTGTATGCGATTCTCGCCACCTTTAACGTTCAGTACCTGGGCTTCCATCCGATTGTGCCCTCGTTGCTGCTAAGTTTGCTGGCTTTCCTGGTCGGAAACCGTTTCGGTTCTCCTGCCCCGCAAGCCGCTGTATTGACTACTGATAAATAAAGAGTTTTGCCATGCCATGGATCCAATTAAAACTGAACACGACGGGCGCTAACGCGGAAGCATTGAGCGATGCCCTGATGGAAGCGGGTTCCGTTTCCATCACCTTCCAGGACACGCACGACACGCCGGTTTTTGAGCCATTGCCGGGCGAAACACGCCTGTGGGGCGACACCGACGTTATCGGTCTGTTTGACGCCGAAACCGACATGAAAGAAGTCGTCGCCATCCTGGAACACCATCCGCTGCTGGGCGTCGGGTTCGCGCATAAAATTGAACAACTGGAAGATAAGGACTGGGAACGCGAGTGGATGGATAACTTCCACCCCATGCGTTTTGGCGAACGCCTGTGGATCTGCCCAAGCTGGCGCGACGTGCCGGATGAAAATGCCGTCAACGTAATGCTCGACCCCGGTCTGGCGTTTGGTACCGGCACTCATCCCACCACCTCACTGTGCCTGCAGTGGCTCGACAGTCTCGATTTAACCGGTAAGACCGTTATCGACTTTGGTTGCGGTTCCGGCATCCTCGCAATTGCCGCGCTGAAACTGGGCGCCGCAAAAGCGATCGGTATCGATATTGATCCGCAGGCGATTCAGGCCAGCCGTGATAACGCCCAGCGTAATGGCGTATCAGAACGTCTTGAACTCTACCTGCCACAGGATCAGCCAGACGCCATGAAAGCCGACGTAGTGGTCGCCAACATTCTGGCAGGCCCATTACGCGAGCTGGCACCGTTAATCAGCGTCCTGCCTGTTACAGGCGGTCTGCTGGGCCTTTCCGGTATCCTTGCCAGCCAGGCGGAAAGTGTTTGTGAAGCTTATGCCGATCTCTTCGCTCTCGATCCTGTGGTGGAGAAAGAAGAGTGGTGTCGAATCACGGGCCGTAAGAAGTAACCCTGTCTCCCGCGCGTGGCCGTACTACCGGCCACGTTTTTCAGCATTTCGCCCGCTCCTTCCTCTTCCTCTCATACGGTAAAATAGACGCGTAACTCATTGAAGTTGCAAATATAAAAATCTATTTTATTCATTGGAAGAATTTCATGAACCCTTTTTTGAGCAAGGCAACTTTTCTCGCGTTAAGCATCATGTCATCCACCGCAATGGCATCACACTGGAGCTATGAGGGTGAAGGATCCCCGGAACACTGGGGCGCACTCAGTGAAGAGTATAAAACCTGTCAGACCGGGATGAATCAGTCCCCAATAAACATCGACCAGTCGGCAAATGCCCACCTGAAGCCCCTGAAAACCCACTACACTGAGGGCCCCATTACTCTCATTAACAACGGTCACACAATCCAGGCCGCGCTAAAGAGCGCAACGGCTGATACCATCACGATTGACGGGACTCCGTTTACATTGCAGCAATTCCACTTTCATGCCCCAAGCGAAAATACGGTTCACGGTAAACATTACGCGATGGAAATGCATCTGGTGCACAAAGACGCAAATGGTGCTATCGCCGTTGTTGCGGTCATGTTTGATAAAGGGGCGGCAAACACTGAGCTGGACAAACTGTGGGCGACCATGCCTGAACAAACCGGACAGGACGCTAACGTCACCTCACAAATGGATCTGAATGCCCTGCTGCCGAAAAACAAACGCTTTTGGCGTTTCAGTGGTTCACTGACCACACCGCCCTGCTCTGAAGGGGTAACCTGGATTGTCATGAAGCACCCTCTGACGCTGTCCGCCGCGCAATTAGAAAAATTCAGCCATACGATGCATCATGACAATAATCGTCCGCCCCAACCGCTGAACGGTCGTGTCGTGGTCGAGTGATGACCGATGCGTTGCGCAATCATCTGCTGAAATGAGAGCGATGTCACATTAACTCAAGATAATCTGCTGATTAATTCAGCAGATTATCTTGCAAGCCCGCGCAGATTCGAAGAAAAAATGAGAAGTTACGCAAAATTATAAGCGTACAGAATTTCGTCACGCTTTTGTAATGCAATGATTTGTATGGCTAATTATTTTATGGCGTTGACGTTAACGGCGATTCTTTGATCCACCGCAGAGGATTGGTCAAAGTTTGGCCTTTCATCTCGTGCAAAAAATGCGTAATATACGCCGCCTTGCAGTCACAGTATGGTCATTTCTTAACTCATGCGCATCGGACAATACCAGCTTAGAAATCGCCTGATCGCAGCGCCCATGGCTGGCATCACTGACAGACCTTTTCGGACGCTGTGTTATGAGATGGGAGCCGGATTGACCGTATCCGAGATGATGTCGTCTAACCCGCAGGTTTGGGAAAGCGACAAATCCCGTTTACGGATGGTGCACGTTGATGAGCCAGGAATTCGCACGGTGCAAATTGCCGGTAGCGACCCTGTTGAGATGGCCGATGCCGCACGGATTAACGTGGAAAGCGGCGCCCAGATTATTGATATCAATATGGGGTGTCCGGCTAAAAAAGTGAATCGCAAGCTCGCAGGTTCAGCCCTCTTGCAGTACCCGGATTTAGTGAAGTCGATACTAACCGGGGTGGTTAATGCAGTGGACGTTCCTGTGACCCTGAAGATTCGCACCGGCTGGGCTCCGGAACACCGTAACTGCGTAGAGATTGCCCAACTGGCTGAAGACTGTGGCATTCAGGCTCTGACCATTCATGGACGCACCCGCGCCTGTTTGTTCAATGGAGACGCTGAGTACGACAGTATTCGGGCAGTTAAGCATAAAGTTTCCATTCCGATTATCGCGAATGGTGACATTACTGACCCGCTTAAAGCCAGAGCTGTGCTTGACTATACGGGGGCTGATGCCCTGATGATAGGCCGCGCAGCTCAGGGAAGACCCTGGATCTTTCGGGAAATCCAGCATTATCTGGACACTGGGGAGTTGCTATCCCCCCTGCCTCTGGCAGAGGTTAAGCGCTTGCTTTGTGCGCATGTTCGGGAACTGCATGACTTTTATGGCCAGGCAAAAGGGTACCGAATCGCGCGTAAACACGTCTCCTGGTATCTCCAGGAGCACGCTCCAAATGACCAGTTTCGGCGCACATTCAACGCCATTGAGGATGCCAGCGAACAGCTGGAGGCGTTGGAGGCATACTTCGAAAATTTTGCGTAAACAGAAATAAAGAGCTGACAGAACTATGTTCGAACAACGCGTAAATTCTGACGTACTGACCGTTTCTACCGTTAACTCTCAGGATCAGGTAACCCAAAAACCCCTGCGTGACTCGGTTAAACAGGCACTGAAGAACTATTTTGCTCAACTGAACGGTCAGGATGTTAATGACCTCTATGAGCTGGTACTGGCTGAAGTAGAACAGCCCCTGTTGGACATGGTGATGCAATACACCCGTGGTAACCAGACCCGTGCTGCCCTGATGATGGGCATCAACCGTGGTACGCTGCGTAAAAAATTGAAAAAATACGGCATGAACTAATCTCGATTAGCTAATTGCTTGTTTAAAAAGGCGCTACTCGGCATGGGGAAGCGCCTTTTTTATACGCCTCTTTTGTGGAGCTGATATGAACTCACGATGTGAGCCACACTACTTTGGTGATGAATCCGCGTCGATCATCCACGGAGATGCGCTGACAGAACTCAAGAAACTCCCCGCTGAAAGCGTCGATTTAATCTTTGCCGACCCGCCTTACAATATCGGAAAGGATTTTGACGGGATGGTCGAGTCCTGGGACGAAGACATCTTCCTGGGCTGGCTGTTCGCGTGTATTGAGGAGTGTCATCGGGTGCTGAAAAAACAGGGCACGATGTACATCATGAACAGCACCGAAAACATGCCGCATATCGATCTCAAATGCAGAACGCTGTTTACCATCAAAAGCCGGATTGTCTGGTCTTATGACAGTTCAGGCGTGCAGGCGAAGAAATTCTTTGGCTCAATGTACGAACCGATCCTGATGATGGTCAAAGATGCCCGACAGTACACTTTCAACAGTGACGCTATTCTGGTTGAGACCAAAACCGGTGCGAAAAGAGCGCTGATTGACTACCGTAAAAACCCACCACAGCCTTACAACACGCAAAAAGTTCCGGGCAACGTCTGGGAATTTCCCCGCGTGCGTTATTTGATGGATGAATATGAAAACCATCCGACGCAAAAACCTATCGCCCTGCTAAAACGGATCGTTCTGGCCTCCTCCAATCCTGGCGATACGGTGCTGGATCCCTTCGCCGGCAGCTTTACGACAGGTGCTGTGGCCGTGGAATCGGGACGTAAATTCATCGGTATTGAGGTCAATAATGAGTATGTGAAGATGGGGCTCAGACGGCTGAACATCAGCTCACACTACTCCGCGGAAGAGCTGACGAAAATCAAAAAGAGAAAGACGAAAAACCTGTCGAAAAAGAGTCGAACGGCGTCAGATGTGGTGAAGATGACAGTAAAGTAAAAGCATTGTAAGCCTGCTTTTCAGGACACATTTTTCGTGTATATTTCCTGCACGCTTGGGCATGAATACACAGGATTTGGCAATGATTCGTAAGTATTGGTGGCTGGTTGTTTTTGCGGTCTCCGTGTTCCTTTTTGATGCGTTACTGATCCAGTGGATTGAACTGATCACCACAGAAGTCGATAAATGCCGCAATATGGATTCAGTCAATCCGCTCAAGCTGGTCAACTGTACCGAATTACAATAGCGTGTGATTGATAGACAGGAGAAATGATTATAGGGTTTCCGATGTTAATTGCATGACATATCCATCAGGAATTAACATCCTTAATACATTATCCACCAGCGCCGGTGCCTGCTGATAAAGATCGTAGCGGGTAGAATTCATCAACCAGTTTTTCACGATCCCGCTAAAACTACCGTGAATAATAATTAACACAACGTCTAAATCCAGAGTTCTGGAAATTAACCCTTCCGTCATACTCGCTTGCAACGCGTCGCGTAGTCCCCTCTGGCTAAACCCAATTTTCTCGCGTATTTCCTGTTCTGATATCATCCCCTCATGAAATTCACATTTATGATATAAAATTTGCAGCAATGCCTGCTGCCGGGGAATTTCCGCGATATATTGCAATCCGGCAATTAACTTTTCGCGCAACCGCTGCAAGGGATTATCGCAGTCATGCAAAGCTAACCGGTCCTGAATAAGATCACGTAATGGCGGTTGCTGTTGCCAGAGTTCATTGAAGAGCTGCGTTTTGTTGTCAAAATGCCAGTAGATAGCCCCCCGCGTGACCTGGGCCGCGTCGGCAATGTCGTTAAGCGTCGTGTTGCCAACGCCTCGCGTGGCAAACTGGATGATTGCAGTCTCAATCAAATGTTGTCGCGTTTTTAACGCTTCGGCTTTTGTTCTTTTAGCCATAAGTTATCGTTTCAGGAGCAGGATAAAAAACAGAAATATGGCAATTCACAATTGCCGTTCAAAAAGAACTGTATCACCCCATCCGTTCAGAGATGAAATAAAAGCGAATTTCCTCAGCACAAAACATTCAATCAAATAACCCCCACAAATAAAACCAACAAAAACATTCATACAACAAATGTACATTTCCAAATATATTAGCCAGCAACAAGGTATGACAAAGAAAAACAAAATGAAAAGATAAAGCTATCACTTTTTTGTTTTTACGTGCCGTAGACCCGGCCATAAAATAACTATTACTTACATCGCACGCTAATAATTTGTAGGATAGCCAACTATTATTTCTTCGTGCACGTTATCGCCTTACCGTTATCCGGTAAATAACGAGCTATAGGTTTTTAAGGAACAGTAATGACGAAACATGCCAGGTTTTCACTCCTGCCCTCATTTATCCTCATCTCTGCTGCGTTGCTTGCCGGTTGTAACGATCAGGGAGATAAGCACGCTCAGGCAACCGAACCGCAGGTGACCGTTCATGTGGTTACCGTCGCGCCATTAGCAGTAACCACCGAACTGCCAGGACGCACCTCGGCATTCCGCATTGCGGAAGTTCGTCCACAGGTCAGTGGTATTGTTCTCAAAAGAAACTTCACCGAGGGCAGCGATGTTCAGGCCGGGCAGTCACTGTATCAGATTGATCCTGCCACTTATCAGGCAGATTACGATAGCGCGAAAGGGGAACTGGCGAAAAGTGAAGCTGCCGCCGCCATCGCACACCTGACGGTTAAGCGCTATGTTCCGCTGGTAGGGACAAAATACATTAGCCAACAGGAATACGACCAGGCGATTGCGGATGCGCGTCAGGCCGATGCGGCAGTCATTGCCGCACGAGCCGCAGTTGAGAGCGCACGTATCAATCTTGCTTACACCAAAGTCACCTCGCCGATCGATGGTCGTATTGGCAAATCCAGCGTGACGGAAGGCGCGCTGGTCACCAATGGCCAGGCAACAGCACTGGCTACCGTGCAGCAACTCGATCCTATCTATGTCGATGTCACACAGTCCAGCAGCGACTTTATGCGACTGAAGCAGTCCGTTGAACAGGGCAGCCTGCATAAAGACAGCGCCAGCAGCAGCGTCCAGTTGGTGATGGAAAATGGTACGGCGTATCCCCTGAAAGGGACATTGCAGTTTTCGGATGTCACGGTGGACGAAAGCACAGGCTCCATCACCCTTCGCGCCGTCTTCCCTAACCCACAGCACGCTCTGCTGCCGGGGATGTTTGTTCGCGCTCGCATTGACGAAGGCGTTCAGCCCAACGCTATTTTGATCCCCCAGCAGGGCGTAACACGTACGCCTCGTGGCGATGCAACGGTACTGGTCGTCAATGACCAGAGCCTGGTTGAGCCACGCGCCGTTGTCGCTTCGCAGGCTATCGGCGACAAATGGCTGATTAGCGAAGGCCTATATCCAGGCGATCAGGTGATTGTCAGCGGATTACAAAAAGCCCATCCCGGCACGAAAGTGAAAGCTACCACGGATGCCAATACTCCTGCGGCAAAAGCGGCGCAATAAGGTAACCGAACATGGCAAATTTCTTTATCAGGCGTCCTATTTTTGCCTGGGTTCTGGCCATCATACTGATGCTGGCGGGCGCTCTGGCGATTATGCAACTGCCCGTTGCGCAATACCCGACTATCGCGCCACCAGCGGTAGCCATTTCCGCGAACTATCCAGGGGCAGATGCGCAAACGGTGCAGGATACGGTGACTCAGGTTATCGAACAGAATATGAACGGTATCGATAACCTGATGTATATGTCCTCCACCAGCGACTCTGCGGGTAGCGTGACCATTACGTTAACCTTTCAGTCCGGAACCGACCCGGATATTGCCCAGGTGCAGGTACAGAACAAACTGCAGCTGGCGACGCCATTGCTGCCTCAGGAAGTTCAACAGCAAGGGATTAGCGTAGAAAAGTCGAGCAGCAGTTTCTTGTTGGTGGCGGGGTTTGTCTCTGACGATCCGCAAACGACCCAGGACGATATCTCCGACTACGTCGCCTCAAACGTAAAAGATACGATCAGCCGCCTGAACGGTGTAGGTGACGTCCAGCTGTTTGGCGCACAGTACGCGATGCGTATCTGGCTGGATGCGAATCGCCTGAACAAGTACCAGCTCACACCGGTCGATGTGATCAATCAACTAAAAATACAGAACGACCAGATCGCAGCAGGTCAGTTGGGCGGAACGCCTGCTCTACCGGGGCAGCAACTGAACGCCTCTATCATTGCGCAGACGCGACTGAAAGATCCTGAGGAATTCGGCAAAGTCACATTACGGGTAAACAGCGATGGCTCTGTCGTTCGCCTTAAAGATGTCGCTCGTATCGAGCTGGGGGGAGAAAACTATAACGTTGTCGCCCGAATTAACGGTAAACCGGCTGCGGGTCTGGGGATCAAACTGGCGACCGGGGCCAACGCTCTGGATACCGCCAAAGCGATTAAAACCAAACTCGTTGAGCTGCAACCCTTCTTCCCGCAAGGGATGAAAGTGGTTTACCCGTATGACACCACGCCGTTTGTGAAGATCTCCATTCACGAAGTGGTAAAAACACTGTTCGAAGCGATCGTCCTGGTCTTCCTCGTGATGTATCTGTTTTTACAGAATATCCGCGCAACGCTCATTCCGACGATTGCGGTTCCCGTTGTGCTATTGGGTACATTTGCCGTGCTCTCGGCGTTTGGCTACTCGATCAACACCCTGACGATGTTTGGGATGGTGCTGGCGATCGGCCTGCTGGTCGATGACGCCATTGTGGTAGTGGAAAACGTTGAACGGGTGATGATGGAAGAACAGTTGCCGCCCAAAGAGGCAACCGAGAAATCCATGTCGCAGATCCAGGGGGCGCTGGTTGGGATCGCGATGGTGCTGTCTGCTGTCTTCATCCCGATGGCCTTTTTCGGCGGCTCCACCGGGGCTATTTATCGCCAGTTTTCCATCACGATTGTGTCGGCAATGGCGCTTTCGGTTCTGGTGGCATTGATCCTGACGCCGGCACTTTGCGCAACGCTGCTAAAACCAGCGTCCGCCGAACACCACGAGAAGAAAGGCGGATTTTTCGGCTGGTTTAATGCCAAATTTGATCTCAGCGTTAACCACTACACCAACAGTGTCAGCGGCATTGTGCGCAAAACCGGACGCTACCTGCTCCTTTACATCCTGATTGTTGTCGGAATGGGGGTACTGTTTTTCCGTCTCCCCACTTCCTTCCTGCCTGATGAAGATCAGGGCGTATTCATGACGATGGTTCAGCTACCCGCAGGTTCAACCCAGGAACGAACCCAAAATGTATTGGATCAGGTCACCCATTACTACCTGACTCACGAAAAAGCGAACGTTGAAAGCGTGTTTACGGTCAACGGCTTTAGCTTTAGCGGCCAGGCGCAGAACGCGGGTCTGGCCTTCATCAGCCTGAAGCCCTGGGATGAGCGTAGCGGCAAGGAAAACAGCGTTGAAGCGGTAATTGCGCGTGCAACTCGCGCGTTCAGCCAGATCCAGGATGGACTGGTCTTCCCCTTCAACATGCCGGCGATAATTGAACTGGGCACCGCGACGGGTTTCGATTTTGAACTGCTTGACCAGGGGGGGTTGGGGCACACAGCGCTAACATCAGCACGTAATCAGTTAATGGGTATGGTGGCTAAGCATTCCGATCTGCTGGTCCGTGTTCGACCTAACGGCCTGGAGGATACCCCTCAGTTCAAGCTGGATGTCGACCAGGAAAAAGCACAGGCGCTTGGCATTGCGCTGTCAGACATTAACGAAACCATCTCTGCGTCGTTAGGCGGCAGCTATGTTAACGACTTCATTGACCGCGGACGAGTAAAGAAAGTGTATGTTCAGGCAGATGCGAAATTCCGTATGCTGCCAGAAGATATCAATAATCTGTACGTTCGTAGTGCTAACGGCGAGATGGTCCCTTTTTCAGCCTTCAGCTCAGCCCGCTGGGTGTATGGTTCTCCGCGCCTGGAACGCTTTAACGGTATGCCATCGATGGAGTTGTTGGGTGAGGCGGCCCCCGGTCGAAGCACCGGTGAAGCGATGGCCATGATGGAAAGTCTCGCGTCAAAACTGCCTAATGGTATTGGTCATGACTGGACGGGGATGTCATATCAGGAACTTTTGTCCGGCAATCAGGCGCCGGCACTGTATGCCATCTCGCTGATCGTCGTGTTCCTCTGTCTTGCCGCGCTGTATGAAAGCTGGTCCATTCCGTTCTCGGTGATGCTGGTAGTCCCGCTCGGCGTGGTGGGTGCCCTTTTGGCCGCTTCCCTGCGTGGGCTAAATAACGACGTCTATTTTCAGGTCGGACTGTTAACCACGATTGGGCTTTCCGCGAAAAACGCCATTCTGATCGTGGAATTTGCCAAGGATCTGATGGAGAAAGAAGGTCGTGGCCTGATCGAGGCAACGTTTGAGGCTGCGCGCATGCGCCTGCGCCCTATTCTGATGACCTCACTCGCCTTCATCCTCGGCGTAATGCCGCTGGTCATCAGTCGCGGGGCAGGGAGTGGCGCCCAGCATGCAGTCGGAACCGGTGTGATGGGAGGGATGCTGACAGCAACGCTGCTGGCTATCTTCTTTGTCCCGGTGTTTTTTGTGGTCGTCAGAGGCCGGTTTAACAAATCCCAGCGTTAATGTGTAAATTAAGGCGTCTACGGACGCCTTTTTCCTTCAGGTATCTTTCATTATTTATTAAACAGATAGTCATTTGCACTGCGGAATACTAAATTCACTCCTTCATTATTTTTACAATTCACATGAATTGAGATTATTCCATATGCCAATCTTTTTTTAAGCGGTGGTAAAATTCATTTCGTATTCGCAAAGCAGCATTCCCTGTTGCTGCATTTAGCGGAACGCTTATTTTTGAGGTAACACCATGAAAAGATTAATTCCAGTAGCATTGCTCACTGCATTGCTGGCGGGCTGTGCACACGATTCCCCCTGCGTTCCGGTTTATGATGATCAAGGACGTCTTGTTCATACCAACACCTGTATGAAAGGGACGACTCAGGATAACTGGGAAACCGCAGGCGCCATTGCTGGCGGGGCCGCAGCGGTTGCAGGCCTGACGATGGGGATCATCGCACTGTCAAAATAACATTCTCAGAGCGCGGTACTTGCCGCGCTCTTAGCCTAAGAATACGGTTTTTCATATCATTCAATGTGTTGAAAAATACGTGTTCTAATACATTTTAATAATCAATAACGTCCACCCCTTTCTCTTTTCGCATTTATCTTTCAATACTCACGCTCTCGATATTCACGCCTGAAATCGTTATTTCATTTTGCGAGCATTATTTTAAATATTTTGCTCCAAAATGTGGCTTACGTTTCAATTTCGCACCATTTCAGGGCGCTACTTTTATTTTTTCCTGTCTACACTCTGCTTATTGCGTCGGATATTCACGCGCAAAACCTGGCATTACCTTTGCTTAGAAGAGTATGGCCAATGCCACAGACAGGTTAAAGACGTTGCAGAACGTCTCTCTATAACAATAATTTCTTTGCCACACAGGATGCATTATGAAAAAGATGATGATAGCCACACTGGCTGCGGCCGGTGTGCTGCTTGCGGTTGCCAATCAGGCACATGCGGGAACCACGCTGGATGCTGTAAAAAAGAAAGGGTTCGTACAATGCGGTATCAGTGACGGTCTTCCCGGTTTTTCTTACGCTGACGCAGACGGGAAATTCTCCGGGATAGATGTGGATGTTTGCCGTGGTGTTGCCGCCGCCGTCCTGGGAGATGATACAAAAGTAAAATATACCCCTCTCACCGCAAAAGAACGCTTCACCGCATTACAGTCTGGCGAAGTCGATCTTCTCTCCCGTAATACGACCTGGACCTCCTCACGTGATGCAGGAATGGGCATGTCCTTCACTGGCGTTACCTATTACGATGGCATTGGCTTCCTGACCCACAACAAAGCGGGTCTGAAAAGCGCGAAAGAGTTAGATGGTGCCACCGTTTGTATTCAGGCGGGAACAGATACGGAACTGAACGTGGCAGATTATTTCAAAGCCAACAACATGAAATACACCCCGGTGACTTTTGACCGCTCAGATGAGTCGGCAAAAGCGCTGGAGTCCGGACGTTGCGATACCCTCGCCTCTGACCAGTCCCAACTGTATGCCCTGCGCATCAAACTCAGCAACCCGGCTGAATGGCTTGTACTGCCAGAGGTGATCTCGAAAGAGCCGCTGGGGCCAGTTGTTCGTCGCGGTGATGACGAATGGTTCTCTATTGTGCGTTGGACGCTGTTTGCCATGTTGAATGCCGAAGAGATGGGCGTGACATCGAAGAATGTCGATGAGAAAGCGGCGAACCCTGCAACACCAGATATGGCGCACCTGCTGGGCAAAGAAGGCGACTACGGCAAAGATCTGAAGCTCGACAATAAATGGGCTTACAACATCATCAAGCAGGTGGGTAACTATGCGGAGATCTTTGAACGCAACGTCGGATCGGAAAGTCCACTGAAGATCAAACGTGGACAGAACAATCTCTGGAATAACGGCGGCATTCAATACGCACCGCCAGTGCGTTAAGTCGTTGTGATGTAACGGGCGCCGCACTAGCGGCGCTCAGTTCAGAGTTATGGTTACCGAGGCTTTCTTATGTTCCATCGCCGCTCAAGTGTAAAAGGGTCGCTCTCCTTTTCAAACCCTGCGGTCCGCGCCTGGCTGTTCCAGATCCTCGCCATTCTTGCGGTCGTTGCAGTTGCTATCTATCTCATTCATAACACGATTAATAATCTAAGCAGTCGCGGCATTACCTCGGGCTTTGCCTTTCTCGACCGTAGCGCTGGGTTTGGCATCGTCCAGCACTTAATCGACTATCAGCAGGGTGACACGTACGGACGTGTTTTTGTGGTGGGTTTGCTTAACACGCTGCTGGTTTCCGCGCTGTGTATTGTCTTTGCGTCATTTATCGGCTTCTTTCTCGGGCTGGCGCGCCTTTCAGATAACTGGTTACTGCGTAAACTCTCGACGATTTATATTGAGACCTTTCGTAATATCCCGCCTCTGCTGCAAATCTTTTTTTGGTACTTCGCGGTTCTGCGCAATTTGCCCGGCCCACGTCAGGCCGCAAGCGCGCTGGATATGATCTTTCTGAGTAATCGGGGACTTTATATCCCGTCTCCGCAGTTTGGGGAAGGCATACTCGCTTTCGTGCTCTCGGCAGTGATTGCCATTGCGTTGTCCGTGGGTCTGTTCCGCTTCAATAAAATGCATCAGATGAAAACGGGACAACTTCGCAGAACCTGGCCTACTGCATTAAGCCTGATTGTGCTGCTACCGCTCATCGCGCACTGGCTTTTTGGCGCGGCGCTGCACTGGGATATCCCGCAACTACGCGGCTTCAACTTCCGTGGCGGAATGGTGCTCATTCCTGAACTGGCAGCCCTGACACTGGCGTTATCGGTATATACCTCGGCGTTTATTGCCGAAATCATTCGTGCAGGTATTCAGGCCGTTCCCTACGGTCAGCATGAAGCCGCCCGTTCTCTCGGGTTGCCTAATACCGTGACCCTTCGCCAGGTCATCATTCCTCAGGCACTTCGCGTCATTATTCCACCGCTGACCAGCCAGTATCTGAATATTGTCAAAAACTCATCGCTGGCCGCCGCCATTGGCTATCCCGACATGGTATCGCTGTTCGCCGGGACGGTACTTAATCAGACCGGACAGGCCATCGAAACGATCGCCATCACGATGTCGGTGTACCTGATCATCAGCCTGAGCATCTCGCTGCTGATGAACATCTATAACCGGCGAATCGCCCTCATTGAGCGCTAAGGAATCATGATGACAAAAGCACTGCTGTCTCATCCCATGCGCCCGGCCAGTAACGGCCCTGGTCGTTCGATCGTATGGGTACGGAAGAACCTCTTTTCCAGTTGGTCAAACAGCCTGCTGACGCTGTTCTGTCTGTGGCTGATGTGGGAGTTAATTCCCCCTTTGCTGAACTGGGCGTTCCTGCAGGCCAACTGGGTGGGATCCACGCGTGCTGACTGTACCAAAGCGGGCGCCTGCTGGGTGTTTATTCATGAACGCTTTGGACAATTCATGTATGGATTGTACCCACATGATCAGCGTTGGCGTATCAACCTGGCGTTGATCATTGGGTTGGCTTCCATTGTGCCGATGTTCTGGAAAGCGTTGCCGGGTCGCGGGCGTTATATCGTCGTCTGGGCCGTGATCTACCCGATCACTGTCTGGTTCCTGTTGTATGGCGGATTTCTTGGTCTGGATCGCGTTGAAACACGCCAATGGGGCGGGCTGACGCTGACCTTAATCATCGCATCCGTCGGGATCGCGGGGGCACTGCCATTAGGAATTTTGTTGGCACTGGGACGTCGCTCCCACATGCCCGTCGTGCGGATCTTATCCGTCATTTTTATCGAGTTCTGGCGTGGCGTCCCGCTGATCACCGTCCTGTTTATGTCTTCGGTCATGCTGCCGCTGTTTCTGTCAGAAGGAACCAACATCGATAAGCTTATTCGGGCACTGGTTGGCGTGATCCTCTTCCAGTCGGCCTACGTCGCGGAAGTGGTTCGTGGGGGGCTGCAGGCATTACCGAAAGGGCAATACGAAGCAGCAGAATCGCTGGCGTTGGGCTACTGGAAAACCCAGGGGCTGGTCATTCTTCCCCAAGCCCTGAAGCTGGTGATTCCCGGACTGGTGAACACCATTATCGCCCTGTTTAAGGATACCAGTCTGGTCATCATCATCGGTTTGTTCGATCTGTTCAGCAGCGTACAGCAAGCGACAGTTGACCCTGCCTGGCTGGGTATGTCGACAGAAGGCTATGTCTTCGCTGCTCTGATTTACTGGATTTTTTGTTTCAGCATGTCGCGCTATAGCCAGCATCTGGAAAAGCGCTTTAACACCGGGCGTACACCGCACTGAGGATTCTATGAGCCAACTATTAATACAACCTGCCGACGCGATGATTACGCTGGAAAACGTCAATAAGTGGTACGGACAGTTTCATGTCCTTAAGGATATCAACCTGCGCGTTAAACAGGGGGAACGCATTGTGTTATGTGGGCCTTCAGGTTCGGGAAAATCAACCACCATCCGCTGTATTAACCATCTGGAAGAACATCAACAGGGACGAATTATTGTCGATGGTATTGAGTTGAATGAAGATATCCGCAACATCGAGCGCGTCCGACAGGAAGTCGGCATGGTGTTCCAACACTTCAATCTCTTTCCTCATCTGACGGTTTTGCAAAACTGTACGCTGGCACCGATTTGGGTGCGTAAGATGCCGGTAAAAGAGGCCGAAGCGCTGGGGATGCACTACCTGGAACGTGTGCGTATTGCAGAGCACGCACATAAATTTCCAGGGCAGATCTCCGGAGGACAGCAACAACGCGTGGCCATTGCCCGCTCGCTATGTATGAAACCCAAAATTATGCTGTTTGATGAGCCCACGTCGGCGCTGGATCCCGAAATGGTGAAAGAGGTGCTGGATACGATGATTGGCCTGGCGCAATCAGGAATGACAATGCTTTGCGTCACGCATGAGATGGGATTTGCCAGAACGGTGGCTGACAGGGTGATCTTCATGGATCGTGGGGAAATTGTTGAGCAAGCCCCGCCGGATGAGTTTTTTGCACATCCTAAATCAGAACGTACTCAAGCATTCCTGTCTCAGGTGATTCATTAGTTGTTTGCTCTACCGGGTGATGGCTTCGCCTTACCCGACCTACCGTTTTTTCGGCGTATAAATGCAAAAAGGCCATCCTTTCGGATGGCCTTCTCACTTGTTTGATGTCTGGCAGTTCCCTACTCTCGCATGGGGAGACCCCACACTACCATCGGCGCTACGGCGTTTCACTTCTGAGTTCGGCATGGGGTCAGGTGGGACCACCGCGCTACAGCCGCCAGTCAAATTCTGTTAATTAAACCGCCTATCTCAGGTTAATCTGATCTGAAAAAACGCTGAATATTTACTCTCAAACCGCCAATACATCTGCTGCGATGTA
>NZ_JBFWLF010000058.1:0-17896 GCF_050252275.1 Citrobacter sp.
GCCATCGCCAAACTGGATGGCGCGATCGCTTGCGGGAAGAGTTTCCTGTTCACGGACATTGATCAAGAACATGGTGGCTCCTTATGCATGGCCCGTTAGTGTCGCAGGATGGTTAGCGCAGGACAAGGGAAGAAAACGCAATAAAAAAGGCCCGACAAGCGGACCTTTTAACCAGGAAGGCAGAACGGCGGTCAGACTTTTTTAAAGATCAATGAACCGTTGGTCCCACCGAAACCGAAGGAGTTACACAGCGTGTACTCCATTCCGCTGACCTGACGCGCTTCGTGAGGAACGAAGTCCAGATCGCAACCTTCATCCGGGTTATCCAGGTTGATGGTTGGCGGCACAGCCTGATCGCGCAGCGCCAGGATAGAGTAAATCGACTCTACCGCGCCCGCTGCACCCAACAGGTGACCGGTCATGGACTTGGTGGAACTCACCATCACACGGCTTGCCGCATCGCCAAAGACAGATTTAACAGCCTGCGCTTCAGCTTTATCGCCTGCCGGCGTGGACGTCCCATGGGCGTTAACGTAGCCAATCTGGCCAGGTTCAATCGCCGCATCACGCAATGCATTGACCATCGCCAGGGCAGCACCAGCGCCGTTTTCCGGCGGCGACGTCATGTGGTAAGCGTCACTGCTCATCCCGAAGCCAACGACTTCAGCATAAATTTTTGCGCCGCGCGCTTTAGCATGCTCGTACTCTTCCAGTACCACCATGCCTGCACCGTCGCCCAGAACAAAGCCATCTCGCTCTTTGTCCCACGGGCGGCTTGCCGCTTGCGGGTTATCGTTACGGGTAGACAACGCACGTGCTGCGCCAAAGCCGCCTACGCCCAGTGGCGTACTGGCTTTTTCAGCACCGCCCGCGACCATCGCGTCCGCATCGCCGTATGCAATGATACGCGCGGCATGACCGATGTTATGTACGCCTGAGGTGCAGGCGGTCGCGATAGAGATGCTTGGCCCACGCAGGCCATACATGATGGTCAAGTGACCCGCCACCATGTTAACAATCGTCGACGGAACGAAGAATGGGCTGATTTTACGCGGTCCACCGTTCACCAGAGAACTGTGGTTTTCTTCAATCAGTCCGAGACCGCCGATACCGGAGCCAATAGCGGCGCCAATACGGGATGCGTTCTCTTCCGTTACTTCAAGGCCAGAATCCTGCATGGCCTGAACGCCAGCGACAATTCCATATTGAATGAAGGCATCCATCTTGCGCTGTTCTTTGCGCGAGATAATGTCATCACAGTTAAAATCCTTTACTAAGCCAGCAAATTTCGTTGCATAGGCGCTAGTATCGAAATGGTCGATCAGGCTGATGCCACTCTGACCGGCAAGGAGAGCTTTCCAGGTAGACTCTACGGTATTGCCGACAGGAGACAACATGCCCAGTCCGGTCACAACTACACGACGCTTAGACACGGTTGTCCTCCAGGGAGGGATAATTGATTCAAGTGGGACAAAAAGATAAAACTCAGGCGGTCGAATGACCGCCTGGAGATGTTCACTTACGCCTGGTGGCCGTTGATGTAATCAATGGCAGCCTGAACGGTGGTGATTTTCTCAGCTTCTTCGTCCGGAATCTCAGTATCAAACTCTTCTTCCAGAGCCATTACCAGCTCAACGGTGTCAAGAGAATCTGCGCCCAGGTCTTCAACGAAAGAAGCATTGTTGGTAACTTCTTCCTGCTTAACGCCCAGCTGTTCGCCGATAATTTTCTTAACGCGTTCTTCGATAGTGCTCATACTCTTAAATTTCCTATCAAAACTCGCTTTCGCGATGGTTTTCGTAGTGTATAAAATGTTGAAAAATTTGCAACTAAATCCCGGCAGGTCTTACCACGATTTTACGTTATTTTGAGGCCAAGACCTATAATAACGCAAATATTTTTCTACGCTTTATCCTTCAAATTGTCTCTGTGTTGGCTGCATCCTCAAACTCTGGTCACATAGTCATCTATGCTCGCCGGCTTTTCGGTCTTGCCGCCTTGATACAATTTGGATGATTTTGCGTATCTCGTGGTTAAACCATATACATCCCGCCGTTGACGTGCAAAGTCTCACCCGTGATGTAACCTGCTTCGTCAGAGGCTAAAAATGCAACCGCACTGGCGATCTCTTTCGGATCGCCAAGACGACCTGCAGGAACTGCCGCCAACGTACCCGCACGCTGCTCATCAGTCAGCGCACGCGTCATGTCCGTTTCAATAAAGCCCGGAGCAACAACGTTCACTGTAATACCGCGGGACGCAACTTCGCGTGCCAGCGATTTACTGAAGCCGATCAGACCCGCTTTCGCCGCAGCGTAGTTTGTCTGACCCGCATTTCCCATGGTACCAACCACAGAACCGACAGTGATAATACGTCCATGACGCTTTTTCATCATAGCGCGCATTACCGCTTTTGACAGGCGGAAAACAGATGAAAGATTGGTTTCGAGAATATCGTTCCACTCATCATCTTTCATTCGCATCAGCAGGTTATCACGTGTGATACCGGCATTATTGACCAGGATATCCACTTCACCAAATTCTGCGCGAATTTTTTCCAGAACAGATTCGATAGATGCTGGATCAGTCACATTCAACATCAGACCTTTACCTTTAGCACCTAAGTAATCGCTGATGGCCTGAGCGCCACTTTCGCTGGTCGCGGTACCGATAACGGTCGCGCCACGGGCAACAAGCGTCTCTGCAATTGCGCGGCCAATGCCACGACTTGCACCGGTAACCAGCGCGATTTTTCCTTCAAAACTCATGGTGTTCCTCTTTTATTGCGCAAGTGCCGCCGACATTGCCGCCGGTTCGTTCAGAGCCGAGGCAGTCAGGGTATCAACAATACGTTTCGTCAGGCCCGTAAGCACTTTACCTGGTCCCACTTCATACAGGTGCTCGACACCCTGAGACGCCATTAATTCAACGCTCTTCGTCCACTGTACCGGACTGTACAACTGGCGCACCAACGCATCGCGAATGGCGTCTGCGTCAGTTTCACATTTCACGTCCACGTTGTTGATAACCGGTACAGATGGCGCGTTAAAGGTAATTTTCGCTAATTCCGCTGCCAGTTTTTCCGCTGCTGGCTTCATCAGCGCACAGTGAGACGGTACGCTCACCGGTAACGGCAGCGCACGTTTTGCACCGGCGGCTTTACAGGCGGCACCAGCACGCTCAACGGCTTCTTTATGCCCGGCGATAACGACCTGTCCCGGTGAGTTATAGTTCACCGGCGAGACCACCTGGCCTTCTGCGGCTTCTTCGCACGCTTTTGCGATGGACGCATCATCGAGACCGATGATAGCAGACATACCGCCTGTACCTTCCGGAACGGCTTCCTGCATGAATTTACCACGCAGCTCAACCAGACGCACTCCGTCAGCAAAATTAATGACACCGGCGCAAACCAGCGCAGAGTATTCACCCAGGCTATGACCCGCCATCAGCACAGGCGCTTTACCGCCCTGCTGTTGCCAGACGCGATACAGCGCAACGGACGCGGCTAACAGCGCAGGCTGCGTCTGCCAGGTCTTGTTCAGTTCTTCAGCCGGCCCCTGTTGAGTCAGCGCCCACAGGTCATAGCCCAGCGCCGCAGAAGCGTCGGCAAACGTCTCTTCGACGATGGGATAGCTTGCCGCCATATCAGCTAACATCCCAACGGTCTGGGAACCCTGTCCAGGGAACACAAATGCGAATTGCGTCATGTTTAAATCCTTATACTAGAAACGAACCAGCGCGGAGCCCCAGGTGAATCCACCGCCAAAGGCTTCAAGCAACACAAGCTGACCTTCTTTGATACGTCCGTCACGCACGGCTTCATCCAGCGCGCAAGGAACGGAGGCCGCAGACGTGTTGCCGTGTCTGTCCAGTGTCACCACCACATTGTCCATCGACATGCCCAGTTTTTTGGCCGTCGCGCTGATGATACGCAGGTTAGCCTGGTGCGGAACCAGCCAGTCGAGTTCTGAACGATCCAGGTTATTGGCCGCCAGCGTCTCGTCGACGATGTGTGCAAGTTCGGTAACGGCCACTTTGAACACTTCGTTGCCTGCCATCGTCAAATGAATCGAATTTTCCGGATTCACGCGATCGGCATTCGGCAGCGTCAGCAGTTCGCCATAGCGGCCATCCGCATGCAGATGGGTAGAGATGATGCCCGGCTTGTCGGAGGCGCTCAGCACCACGGCACCAGCACCATCGCCAAAAATAATGATTGTGCCACGATCGGTTGGATCGCAGGTGCGGGCCAGAACATCGGAACCGACCACCAGCGCGTATTTGACCGCACCCGTTTTAACGTACATGTCGGCGACGCTTAATGCGTAAGTAAAGCCGGCACAGGCTGCGGCGACGTCAAACGCCGGGCAGCCTTTGATGCCCAGCATATTCTGAATCTGGCATGCTGCGCTGGGGAATGCATGTGTCGCTGAGGTGGTCGCTACCACAATCAAGCCAATCTGTTCTTTATCAATGCCCGCCATTTCCAGCGCGCGTTGAGCCGCCGTAAAACCCATCGTTGAGACGGTTTCATTCGGCGCAGCAATATGGCGTTCACGAATACCTGTACGGGTGACAATCCACTCGTCAGACGTATCGACCATTTTTTCCAGATCGGCGTTAGTCCGCACCTGTTCAGGCAGATAGCTGCCAGTACCAATAATCTTTGTATACATGTACGCTCAGTCACTTTTTGGTTATATACCGCGCATCACAACGGCTAAGAAGCTGGGGCTCTCACGCCACACCGTAATCAGTGTGGCTGCGATGTGTCGCCATTACCAGCATCCAGCATTGTAAATCCAGCTGGGTATACAGATTCCAGGCGAGCGGCAATTCGCTGAGGAACTTGTCGCTGCACCGCCTGCACTGCCTGTTCAATCGCGACGGTAAACGCTCGCTGATTGGCCGCACCATGACTTTTTATCACCGTGCCGCGCAATCCTAACAGACAGGCGCCATTATACTGGTCGGGGTTGAGGTGACTGAATCGCCTCGCCAGGCTTTTTTGTAACCAACGTTTTAATATCAGCAGCCACCACGACCGTTTTTTACCCTCACCCTGAGATTTCAGCAGTGAAAGGAACATTCTGACAACACCTTCCATCGTCTTTAATGTGACATTGCCTGTAAAACCGTCACATACCAGCACATCCGTTTTCCCCGTCAATAACTCATTGGCTTCAAGATAGCCGATGTAATTGATGGAAGGGATCGTTTTTAGCACCACAGAGGCATCCCGAATGCTGTCGAGCCCCTTGGTTTCTTCTTCACCAATGTTGAGCAAGGCCACACGAGGGTTGTTAATACCGACCACTTCTTCCGCAAGCACCGAGCCCATAATGGCAAATTGCACCAGCATCTTGCTGTCGCAATCGACGTTCGCCCCCAGATCGAGGACCACCGTCTTCCCTTTCTGCTGATGCGGCAAAACCGTCACCAACGCAGGACGCTCAATACCGTCGAGCGGTTTGAGCAATAATTTTGCAAGTCCCATCAGCGCACCGGTATTTCCTGCGCTGATGCAGGCTTGTGCTCGCCCTTCCTTCACGAGTTCCAGCGCCACACGCATTGAGCTCCCGCGACTGGCGCGGATTGCCTGCGAAGGCCGGGCATCACTGGCGATAACTGACTGTGCAGGGATAATCTGCAGACGCGAACGTTGTTCAAAGTCAGCTTTAGCAAGTAATGGCGTGATAGTATCGGGATCCCCGACTAAAAGAAGTGTGAGTTGTGAATTAGAATTCAGTGCCTGCAATGCTGCAGGCACTGTCACGGAAGGGCCAAAATCACCCCCCATGACATCTAACGCCAGGGTTAGACGTGTCAAAGTCGTTTCGCCGCCTGGTTTGGTATTTCCCCGCAGCAACGGGGAATTTCCTCACTAAGCTTCATCACACGGTTTCTCTTCGTTTCTTACGCGAAAGAGGCATTAACAGCCTGCCTGTTACGTAAAATTCGTTGAGTAACGCGTGATTACTTAGCGATTACCTTGCGGCCACGGTAGTAACCGTCGGCGGTGATGTGGTGACGCAGGTGTTTTTCACCAGAAGTTTTGTCTACAGACAGGCTGGTGACTGCGGTCAGAGCGTCATGAGAACGACGCATGCCACGTTTGGAACGGGTTGGTTTATTCTGTTGTACGGCCATGGACCTTACTCCTCAATTACTTACGCTTTAAGCTGGCTAATACGGCAAATGGGTTTGGTTTTTGCGCTTCATCAGGCAGTTCACCAAAGACCATGTCCGCCTCGGACACTTCACAGTGTTCAGAATCATGCACCGGAACTACCGGCAAGGAGAGGATAATTTCATCTTCCACCATTGCAAGCAGATCGATTTCACCGAATTCGTTAACCTCAATCGGCTCATACGCTTCCGGGAGTGCTTCAGCCTGTTCGTCGGAACGAACCGGACTGAAACAATACGTTGTGTGAACATGATGAGGAAACGGCTTCCCGCAACGCTGACATGCGAGCGTTACCGAAACCTTCGCATCACCGGTAATCACGGCAAGACGTTGGTTATCGATAGCAAACGACATGGCGCATTCCACATCACTGTCCACACTGACTACAGAATCGGCGACGCGCTCTACAAGATCAGAAGTATAGATACCTTCATAATCGAGGCGTTTTTGAGCCGTACGAACCGGATCAAGAGTCAGGGGTAATTTTACCTTTTGCATAGGGCGCGCATATTAACTTTGTAACGTCATATAGTCAAAGAAAAAGGCAGCCTGCGGTTGCCTTTTGCCAATAATTCGCACACATTGCGGTTTACAGACTTATTTTCGCTCAGGAGACGCCACAACGGCACGCCTGAAGGACGAAGAGCATAGTTTAAAATGGCTCTCATCAATACGCTATATCTGGTGGAAAAAATATGCCTAATCTCATTCTTGCCTCCACATCTCCCTGGCGCCGCGCCCTGCTGGAAAAACTGGCGATGCCCTTTGAATGCGCGGCCCCTGAGGTTGACGAAACGCCGATGCCCGGAGAGAGTCCTCGCCACTTAGTCAACCGACTGGCGCAAGAGAAAGCGCAATCGCTGGCTCACCGCTTTCCGTCTCATCTTATTATTGGTTCCGATCAGGTATGCGTACTGGATGGCGAAATCGCCGGTAAGCCCTTAACAGAAGAGAAAGCCTGTCAGCAGTTAGCCAAAGCCAGCGGCAATATCATTACGTTCTATACCGGTCTGGCGCTGTATAACTCCGCGACGGGACATTTACAGACCGAGGTGGAGCCCTTTGACGTTCATTTCCGCCATCTCAGTGAAACGGAAATTGAAGACTATGTGCGTAAAGAACGCCCGCTGCACTGCGCAGGGAGTTTTAAAAGCGAAGGTCTGGGGATTGCGCTCTTTGAGCGCTTAGAGGGGCGAGACCCGAACACGCTGATTGGTTTACCACTGATCGCACTGTGCCAGATGTTACGTCGGGAAGAGATGAACCCGCTGAAAACCTGATGAATGGCACTATCCAGTAGGCGGGAGAATGAGACCTGCCGGATGGCGACGTAAACGTCTTATCCGGCAGGTTTAGCGCGATAAATGCGCATCAGGCCGGCTTACGTAACACCTGTAAACAGCGCTTCAGTTGGTCGTCCATCGGCGCTTCAATGCGCAGCACCTCACCCGTACCAGGGTGGGTAAATTTCAGTGCTGCTGCATGCAGGAACAGACGCGACAATCCGGTTCCTGCCAGTTGTTTATCGAAGTCGCGGTCGCCGTAGCGATCGTCAAAAGCAATCGGATGACCCGCGTACTGAGTGTGCACGCGAATCTGGTGTGTGCGGCCCGTCACCGGGCTACAGCGAACCAGCGTGGCGAACGCGTAACGTTCTTCCACCTTAAAACGCGTTTCCGACGGTTTGCCTTCCTGATTCACCCGCACAATACGCTCGCCGCTTTGCAGAATGTTCTTCAATAACGGTGCCTGTACCGTTTTGACATGTGACTGCCATTGCCCGCGCACCAGGGCGAGATAATCTTTTTGCATCCCCTTCTCGCGCAGTTGCTCATGTAGCGAACGCAGTGCTGAACGTTTCTTCGCGACCAACAGCACGCCCGACGTATCGCGGTCAAGACGGTGTACCAGCTCAAGAAAACGCGCCTCAGGACGCAGCGCACGTAACCCTTCAATCACGCCAAAGCTTAACCCGCTGCCGCCATGCACCGCGGTTCCCGACGGCTTGTTCAGCACCAGAATATGGTCGTCTTCATAAAGGATAACATCCGCCAGCGCCGCCACTTTTTGCAGATGCGGCGAAACGGCCTCTTCTTCACGCTCCGCCACGCGAACCGGCGGAATGCGCACTTCATCACCCGCTTCCAGTTTGTATTCGGGTTTGATGCGTTTTTTATTCACCCGCACTTCGCCTTTACGCAAAATGCGATAAATCATACTTTTCGGCACACCTTTGAGCTGTGCGCGCAAAAAATTATCAATGCGTTGCCCCGCTTCGTCAGCAGTAATAGCAACAATTCTTACGGATGGAGTCTCTGTTTTCATGGGGGCCGATTCTAAATAGCCACAAGGATTAGCGCCACTCATTTTTCTATGCTTATATTTATCTTTATCCTTCGTCACTCACGTGTTTCATGACTGATTTGGTGGTTATTAAACCAATCACCGCGCATAAGTGAAAAAACTGTGAGTAAGCGGGTGATAAATGGTAAAAGTCATCTTGCTATAACAAGGTTAGCAGTGGAATAATGTCACCGCTTCCGTGCTGAATCTTGTTAAAACAAGGAATTTTACGGAAAAACCCAATTTTGTCCGGACGATCATCCACGCAGCAATGGCGTAAGACGTATTGATCTTTCAGACAGTTAGCGGGCTGCGGGTTGCAGTCCTTACCGGTAGATCGGATCTTCTCTGGAGAGTAATACCCAGGCGGTTCCCCTGATAATTGCGCTGCGTTTCCGTATGAAATGCAGGCAACCGACACTCTGCGCCTCTTTGAGCTGACGATAACCGTGAGGTTGGCGACGCGAATAGACACGAGGCCATCGGTTCACACCCGGAAAGGCAATACTCTGCCCGCAGCTTAGTCGTCAATGTAAGAATAATGAGTAAGTTACGATGAAAAGAATGTTAATCAACGCAACTCAGCAGGAAGAGTTGCGTGTTGCCCTTGTAGATGGGCAGCGTCTGTACGACCTGGATATTGAAAGTCCTGGACATGAACAGAAAAAAGCGAACATCTATAAAGGCAAAATTACCCGTATTGAACCGAGTCTGGAAGCGGCTTTTGTTGATTACGGCTCTGAACGTCACGGTTTCCTCCCGTTAAAAGAAATTGCCCGCGAATATTTCCCCGCTAATTACAACGCTCATGGTCGTCCAAACATCAAAGATGTGCTGCGCGAAGGCCAGGAAGTTATTGTTCAGATTGATAAAGAAGAACGTGGCAACAAAGGCGCTGCGCTGACCACTTTTATCAGCCTGGCGGGCAGCTATCTGGTTCTGATGCCAAACAACCCGCGTGCGGGGGGTATCTCTCGTCGCATCGAAGGCGACGACCGTACCGAGCTGAAAGAAGCGCTGGCAAGCCTTGAACTGCCTGATGGCATGGGCCTTATCGTACGTACTGCGGGCGTAGGCAAATCTGCCGAAGCGCTACAATGGGACTTAAGTTTCCGTCTGAAACACTGGGAAGCCATTCAGAAAGCCGCGGAAAGCCGCCCTGCTCCGTTCCTGATCCATCAGGAGAGCAACGTGATTGTTCGCGCCTTCCGCGACTATCTGCGTCAGGATATCGGTGAAATCCTCATCGATAACCCGAAAGTGCTCGAACTGGCGCGCCAGCATATTGCGGCGTTAGGTCGTCCGGATTTCAGCAGCAAAATCAAACTTTACACCGGTGAAATCCCGCTGTTCAGCCACTATCAGATCGAGTCGCAGATTGAATCCGCATTCCAGCGTGAAGTGCGTCTGCCTTCCGGCGGCTCTATCGTTATCGACAGCACCGAAGCGTTAACCGCCATCGACATTAACTCCGCTCGCGCAACCCGCGGCGGCGATATTGAAGAAACGGCGTTCAACACTAACCTGGAAGCGGCCGATGAGATCGCCCGTCAGTTGCGCCTGCGTGACCTCGGCGGCCTGATCGTTATCGACTTCATTGATATGACCCCGGTACGCCATCAGCGTGCGGTGGAAAACCGTCTGCGTGAAGCGGTCCGCCAGGATCGAGCGCGTATCCAGATCAGCCATATTTCACGCTTCGGCCTGCTGGAAATGTCCCGTCAGCGCCTGAGCCCGTCGCTGGGCGAGTCCAGCCATCACGTCTGCCCACGCTGTAGCGGTACCGGCACCGTGCGTGATAACGAGTCGCTGTCCCTGTCTATTCTGCGTTTGATTGAAGAAGAAGCGCTGAAAGAGAATACTCAGGAAGTCCACGCGATTGTCCCAGTGCCAATTGCCTCCTATCTGCTCAACGAAAAACGTACCGCCGTTAATGCGATTGAAACCCGACAGGATGGCGTGCGTTGCGTGATCGTACCTAACGATCAAATGGAAACGCCGCACTACTCCGTACTGCGCGTGCGTAAAGGTGAAGAGACGCCGACTCTGAGCTACATGCTGCCGAAGCTGCATGAAGAAGCGATGGCGTTACCGTCTGAAGAAGAGTTCGCCGAGCGTAAACGTCCTGAGCAGCCCGCTCTTGCCACCTTCGCCATGCCAGAAGTTCCGCCTGCACCAACGCCTGCCGAACCGCCAGTGAAAGCCGCTGCGCCGAAGGCCGCCGTTGCGCCAGCCGCTCCGGCAGAGCCGGGGCTGCTGAGCCGTTTCTTTGGCGCACTGAAATCACTGTTCAGCGGTAGTGAAGAAGTGAAACCTGCCGAGCAGCCTGCGCCGAAAGCCGCGGAGAAGCCAGAGCGTCAGCAGGATCGCCGTAAACGCCAGAACAACCGTCGTGACCGTAACGATCGCAACGAACGTCGTGACAACCGCGATAACCGTGGCGAACGTTCAGAAAATGGCGAGAACCGCGACGAGAATCGCCGTAACCGCCGTAATGCGCAGCAGAATGCCGAAAACCGTGATAACCGTCAGCAAGCGACCGACGTAGCGGATAAAGCAAAGTCTGGTGATGAGCAGCAGCAGCAGCCACGTCGCGAACGTAACCGCCGTCGCAGTGATGATAAACGTCAGGCTCAGCAGGAAGTAAAAGCGCTGAATCTTGATGAGCAGCAGACTCCAGAGACCGAACAGGAAGAGCGTGTTCGTCAGGCTCAGCCGCGCCGTAAACAGCGCCAGCTGAACCAGAAAGTTCGTTACCACGACCAGGCGTCGGAAGTGGCAGAGGTAGAAACCGCCACCACGGAAGAGAACGTTGTCGCACCAGTTGCAGCACAGACTGCGCCAGCGCAAAGCACTGAACTGGTGAAAGTGCCGCTGCCTGTCGTGACAGAAGCAGCCCCAGAGCAGGATGACAATGGTGAAGCACGTGATAACGCCGGTATGCCGCGTCGTTCGCGTCGTTCCCCACGTCATCTGCGTGTGAGCGGCCAGCGTCGTCGTCGTTATCGTGACGAACGTTACCCACTGCAGTCGCCGATGCCGCTGACTGTCGCCTGCGCCTCGCCAGAAATGGCGTCCGGCAAAGTGTGGATCCGCTACCCGGTAGCCCGTCCTCAGGATGCGCAGCCAGAAGCACAGGAAATCGAACAGGTACAAGCCCAGCCTGTTGTGACCGAACCGCAAGCCGTGGCAGCCGCTGTTGAAGCTGTTGCCGCAGTCGAACCCGCCGTTGAAACTGTCGTTGAAACGGTAGCAGAAGCAACGGTTCAGGCTGAAGCCGTGGTTGAAACGACGCATCCGGAAGTCATTGCCGCCCCGGTGGTTGAACAGCCGCAGATGATTGCCGACGCCGATGTGCCGGTCGCCGAAGAGGTTGCCGCTCAGGCAGAACCTGTCACTGAAACGCAGGAAACCGCTCCGGTCGTTGAAGAGACACCAGACGTGGTTACGGTAGCGCCTGAAACAGTAACTGCCGAGCCTGACGTGGTTGCGGCTGAACCTGTCGCCGTTGAACCTGAAGTGGTTGCAGAGCCTGAAGTTATTGCAGAACCGGTTGCAGCGCCTGTGATCGCTGAAGCACCAACAGCGCCTGCGCCAGTATCCGAACCCGTTGTCGTTGCACCGATCGCAGAAGCCGCAGCGCCAGTCGTGGCAGAATCTGTTGCTGAGCACAGCCACGCAACCGCACCGATGACCCGTGCGCCAGCGCCGGAATATGTGCCTGAAGCGCCACGCCACAGTGACTGGCAGCGCCCTGCTTTCGCCTTTGATGGCAAAGGCGCCGCAGGTGGTCACACTGCCTCGCACAGTGCCTCTGCTGGACCGACTCGTCCTCAGCCTGTCGAGTAAAATCGATAGCGTAAAAAGCCGACCTCAGGGTCGGCTTTTTTATTCCCCTTCAGGTCGGCGCATTCCCGCCAGTTCCGGCATCACCTTTTTCATCAATTCCAGAAACTTACGCAGGCGAGTGGGATAATAACGCGCCCAGGGATAGACCAGGTGTACTGGCAAAGGTGCGGCCTGCCAGTCAGGAACCAGCTCGACGAGTCGTCCTTGCGCGATATCCTCGGTCACCGTCCAGCTTGACACCACCACCACGCCTAACCCCGCCAGCGCTGCATTGCGCGCTACGTAGATACTGTCGGTACTCAATCGCGGCGTGATCGGAAAGGTCACCGGTTCCCGACTATGCTGATGGCTGAGTGAGACGTTGTGTTGATAAAAGGTGTTGACGGCAATCCAGGGCAGTAACGATAGCTGTTCTGGCACCGCGATCGTTGCAAATTGCGCCAGCAGCACCGGTGACGCGACCACGCTACGCGGCACTTCCGCTAGCAGCACCGAAACCGTTGCCGGATCGACCTCCGCGCCCACGCGGATCGCGCAGTCGATATTGTCGCTGAGAAAATTGACCGTTTTATCGTTGAGCATCCACTCCACCGACAGATTGGGGTAGCGCGCTAAAAAGTGCAGTAACGGCGTGAGGAGCTGCTGCTGACCAAAAGCATGCGGAGCCCGCACCCGCAATGTCCCGACGGGCTCATCTTCCGTGACGTTGAGTCCGTCCTCCAGTGCCAGCCAGGCGTCAATGATATGTTTGGCGTGCTGGTATCCGCGCTCGCCGTCGTCCGTTAGCTTCATGGCGTGCGTGGTACGTAAGACCAGTTTTACCCCCAGCATCGCCTCCAGCGACTGCAACCGCCGACTGATTGTCGCCTGGGTCGTGTTCAACTGACGAGCGGCAGCTGACAACGATCCGGCCTCCACGATGCGCACAAACGTTCGCATCAGTTCCACCCTGTCTATACGCTCATTCTTTTTCATTCATTCGATGCTCATACGCTTTACGTATAATGGTTTTACCACTTCGCTGACTACCAGGCCACCGCCATTCAGAGAAAAATAGCCTCACACCTGTGATTGAGGATTTTGAAATGCACACACCGTCTCGTTGGCTGATCTTTGTTCTGGCGCTGGGCGCAGGCTTCAGCGTCGCCGCCATCTACTATGCACAACCGTTGTTACCGCTAATGGGGGCCGATTTGGCGCTCAGCATCACCGGCATGGGACTGGTGCCCACGTTAACGCAGGCCGGTTATGCGTTGGGGATCCTGTTCTTATTGCCGCTCGGCGACCGTTACGATCGGCGCCGGCTCATTCTGATGAAAAGCGCCGCGCTCGCCCTGTTGCTGTTGGCCTGTAGCGTCACAGGCCAGGTGCATTCTCTACTGACCGTAAGCCTGTTGCTGGGGATGGCCGCGACGATGGCGCAGGATATCGTCCCGGCGGCGGCGATTCTCGCCACAGAGGGCAAACAGGGAAAAACGGTCGGGACAGTGATGACCGGCCTGCTGCTGGGGATTTTATTGTCACGCACCGTGAGTGGTCTGGTCGGAGAAGCCTTTGGCTGGCGGGAAATGTATCAACTCGCCGCGCTCAGTATTGCCCTGGTCGGCGTATTGCTGTGGAAAGTCCTGCCCGCATTTACAGCCCATTCCACGCTGAGTTATCCCGCACTGATGGTGAGCCTGGCGCAGTTATGGCGTCGCTACCCGGCGCTACGTCGTGCCGCCCTGGCGCAAGGTTTTCTGTCCGTCGCGTTCAGTGCGTTCTGGTCAACGCTGGCCGTGATGCTGGCAGAAAACTATCAGATGGGCAGCGCCGCCGCGGGGGCATTTGGTATCGCCGGGGCTGCCGGAGCGCTGGCTGCGCCGTTGGCCGGTCATCTGGCAGATAAGATAGGCGCAGAAAAAGTGACGCAACTGGGGGCATTGCTGGTGACCGTTTCTTTTGCGCTGATGTTCCTGTTACCCGCGTTGCCCGTACACGGCCAGTGGTTGCTGATTGCGCTCTCCGCCGTCGGCTTTGACCTGGGACTGCAATCGAGCCTGGTGGCGCACCAGAATCTGGTCTATAGCCTCGAACCGCAGGCCAGGGGGCGTCTGAATGCACTGCTGTTCAGCGTCATCTTCATTGGCATGGCGCTGGGCTCGGTGCTCGGCAGTCAGGTGTATGCGCTGGCAAACTGGCAAGGCGTCGTCACGCTGGCCACCCTCAGTGGCACCCTTGCGCTGATCATCAGACTGGCGGGAAAGCGTTCCTCTGCCCCTCTGAGGGTTAGCGTGTAACCGACAAAAAAATGCCCGCTCCGGGGTGAGAGGGAGCGGGCAGATAAAACATACCCAGTTTCATGATATGTTTCAAATCGGTATTAGCGGTTGAGCTGGAATAGCGACATCCCCTGCATATCGGTAAAGGCTTTATAAGAGGCCTGGAGCGCCGCCTGCTGCATGACGTACGACGAAATGGCCGCGTTCCAGTCCACATCCACCAGATTACTCATCTGCTGCGTTTGTCCTAGTGCGCGATCGGTGCCCAGCGAGTCCAGACTCTCCAGTTCCTTCAGTTGCGTCCCCAGTTCCGCACGCACGCTCAGTACATTATTAAGCGAGTTTTTCAGACCGCGGTTGGTTTTATCAATCACCGCTTTTGCCTGTTCTTTCAGCGTCGCATCGTCACCTACAGGGGAATTCAATGAGGCAATCGCCGAATCCAGCATTTTGAACAGGTTGGTTTCGGACGTCCCGTTGTTCGGTTCCGGAACCGCATTACTGGTGATCTTGTCGAAAATTTTGTTGCCGGTGTGGCCGATGGTCATCGAACGGGAGGCATCCACCTGCTGAGTGATGTTCTCCGTACCGCCGTTGTAGGTACCGTCAGCCTGAGCAAACGGAGCCGTTTCCGTTTTATAACCGGCAAAAATATAGCGACCGTTACCGTCGGTACTGTTTGCCAGGTTCATCAACTGATCGCGGATACCCTGTAAGTCCGTCGCCAGCGATGCGCGGTCATCATCACTCAGCGTTCCGTTACCGGCGCTGACGATTTTTTCCTGTGCGCTTTGTATCGCCGTCGTCACCTGGTTTAACACGTTCTCTTCCAGCGAAACCTTCTGCGTGGCGAAAGTCCGCGCCAGGGCGAACTGGCTGTTCTCCGACTGCGCCTGTGACAACACCACGGCCTGGGATGCGGCGATGGGATCGTCAGACGGATTGATTACCCGCTTCCCTGTCGACATCTGCTCACCGTATTTCATCCACTCCGCCTGGGAATTGGTGATACCGCGCATGTTCTGCTGGTACATCATTTGGGTACTGATACGCATCGTTTCCTGCTCCCTTAGCGAATACTCAGCAGTGCATCAAACAGAGAGTTGGCGGTTTGCAACACCTGGGCATTGGCCAGGTAATACTGCTGGAAGCGTTGCAGGTTGCCGTACTCTTCGTCAAGGTTAACGCCGGAAATGGACTGTTGCTGATTGCTCAACTGCGTCACCACGTTGCCCTGGGTGGTGCTGCTGGTTTTCAGCGTTGCGGTTTTGCTGCCCACGTTGCTGACCAGCGTAGCGTAAGCATCGTTAAACGATTTTGAACCACCTACCGTTGTGCTGTCCTTTTGCAAATCCAGCAATGCCTGACCATTACGGTTGTCGCTTTCACCGGCCGTTGCGTCCTTCGCCATCGCAATTTGCGATTCGTTGGTCACCAGAACGCCCATATTGATGATGGCGTCGCTGACCGGCTTGACGATGAAGCTGTCATTTTTAGCAGGGCCAACATCGATGTTGATCTCCAGGCCATCAAAGGTCAGTTTGCCCGCGTTTTCGGTCGCTTCAAAAGAGGTGTTATCCGCAAGACGCGTCACCTGCCATTTCGTTCCGTCATAAACCACTTTATAGTCAGTCGCCTGAACCTCTGAGGCGGTCTTAACGGTCGCGCTGATGCTGCCGGTATTCTTGCTATTTCCATACACTGCCGGGTCGCCGATGCTGAAGAAATCGACATTATTATTGCCGTTCGCATCATACCCTTCCCGGTGCTGCTGGTTAAACGCATCGGCGAACGCCAGCGCCAGTTGTCCCAGCGTGTTGCGCGTCTGATCCAGATCCTGGGAACGGAAGGTCAGCAGACCACCGAGCGAACCGGTCGTGATCAGTTTTTCCGGAATTTCGATGTTGCCCGCGATGGAATCGACATAGGCAACGGTGATTCGTGAAGGGTCGGACTGCGACTGTACCGCCGCTAGCTGACGGGCATTACTTCCTTGCACCAGTGAATAGCCGTTCGCCATCGTGATGTTATAGGTACCGCCGTCCTGAACGCTGACTTCCACGCCGACAATTTTGTTCAGCTCACTGACCAACTGGTCGCGCTGATCAAGCAGGTTATTCGGCGATGCCCCGGCACCTACACCGGTCAGACGCGAGATCTGGTCGTTCAGGCTGGCAATCTGCTTACTGTAGTTGTTGATCTGATCGACGCTGGAACCAATCGCGATATTGACCTGCTTGTCCTGATCGCGCAGATACTGGTCGGTCGTTTTAAACTGGTTAACCAGCCCATTGGCTTTGCCTATCAGCGTCTGGCGCGCCGCCGGGTCTTCGGCGTTACTCACCAGCGTTTGCAGGCTGGTGAAAAAATCCTGCATGGACGAGGAGACAGAGCTGGTTTTGCTGGCCAGCAGGTTGTCGATTTTGGACATCTGCTCATAACGGGTCGTCAACCCGCTACTCTGGTTCTGCGCCGCGCGCAGTTGATTGGTGATGAACGAATCATATTCGCGCTGTACACCGGAAACATAAACACCATTGCCCACCCAACCGCCGGCACCCAGCGTGCTATTGGCTTGCGCCATAATGGTCGTCTGACGGGTATAGCCCGCAACGTTATAGCTGGAAATGTTGTTACTGGCAGTATTCAGCGCCGCCTGAGCCGCGCTCAGCCCGCTCATGGCGTTATTAATCAAGCTGGACATGGAAGTTCCTTTTAATCCTTCAGTTACAGATTATTATCGGCAGCAGGTCACAGGACTTGAGCCATTTAGAAGAGATTGTCGAGATTCGTGTTGTAGGCGTTGCTCACCTTCTCGCTCATCGACTTCAGCTGTTGGATCATACTGGTCAATTTACGCGCATAGTTCGGGTCGGTAGCATAACCGGCGCTTTGCAGTGCCTGCGCGCCCTGTTCCGCGGTAACCGCCGTGGTCACCGCCGCATAGCGTGGATTGCGGGTCAGCAGACCGACGTAATCTGACAACGCTTCAAGGTACGAGCTGTACACGCGGAATTTGGCCTTCACCTTTTTCGCTTCGCCGTTTTCATATTCGGTCGTGGTGATTTCCGTCACCGGCCCCTTCCAGATACCCGAGGCCATCACGCCAAACAGTTTGAAACTCGGCTCGCCGTTTTCCCGGCGAATCTGCCGCTGCCCCCAGCCGGACTCTAGCGCCGCCTGCGCCAGAATCAGGTGATGCGGCACGCCGCTCTGCTCACTGGCCAGACGGGCCGGCAGCGACAGTTGC
>NZ_JBFWLF010000059.1:0-17690 GCF_050252275.1 Citrobacter sp.
CGTCAGACCAATATCAATCACCGCGCCGTCAGCACCGTATTTCGGCATCTCCAGCCAGTCACCCAGTTTCAGCATGTCGTTAGCAGAAAGCTGAATGCCCGCAACCAGCCCCAGAATCGGGTCTTTAAATACCAACATCAGCACGGCGGCCATCGCGCCCAGGCCGCTAATCAGTATCGCGGGCGATTGGCCGATTAATAGCGATATCATTAATATACCGACAATAATCGCGCCAATGAGTTTTATACCCTGAAATATCCCCTTGAGAGGAAGCTGAGAGGCTGAGGGGAACTTTTGCGCCAGGTTTAATATGACATCGAGTAACGAAAATAATGAAAGCAGGGCATATATCATGATCCACAACTGCGCGCAGACAGTAAGAATCTCCGCGGCTTCGCTGCCTTTTTGCAACCACAGTGCGGACTGAATATTGACGATAATACCCTGCAGGGTGAATGCCAGACGGTGAAATAACTTATTCTGCGTAATAATTTGTAGCCACAGACGGGAGCTGGCAACGGCACGCCTTTCAAAGGTGCGCAATACCACCCAATGCAAAATAATATGCACAATGATGGCTGTGAGAAAAATAATACCGAAAATCATCACCAGCGAGGTGGTGTGATTCATTTCAATACCCGCTAAATCCTCGACCTGAGTAATTAATTCCTGCATAACCTCTCCTTTACAAAACAGTGACCTATGATGACTGCTGTAAGGAATTTATGCAAATGAGCCTGGTCAGTACTGTTCGGGAAGACGATTGATCCGGATCAGGATACCCCGCTCCATCACGATATGGTCACCCAGTCGCAGATCGCTCAAAATTTTCATCACCCGGCTACGCGAAAGATGCGTTTTTTCCTGAATGTAATCACTCGCGTTAACCGCAAGACGCAGTTCCTCTTTCTCTGCCATCAATGCAATAAGATTGGTGCGGATCAGCTCATATGTGGACAGGCCGACAGAGGAACGATGCGCTTCAAGAAGTTTTTTTATGGCATACATAAACGTATATGAGGCGTCCTGCCAAAGATTTTTTAGTGCGATAGTTTCCAGTACTTCGGATGTTGCAATGATTTCAAACTGGATTTCCCCGCTGGCCTGATAAAAAAAATCAGCATTCGTATTCATTAACGAATTCATGCCAACAATCATAGGTGCGCTAAGATGCTTAACTAACAGCTGGTCGCGGCTACGGTAAACTCCTACGGTGCCTTTATGCAACACGAAACTCATCGATTCAGCATAATGCTCGAGAGATATGATTTGACGCTCCCGGCCCTGACGAATGCGGGAAGGATCAGAGATAGCATTGACTAGATTTATGACATGAGTGTCTGGCTTCATATATGCATTGCAATTCCAAATAAATTGTCTGCTGAGTATATTATATTATAAGAGAAAAATGTAATTGCTTGTTTTTCTCTAAGGCTTACGGGGGCGGAGGGGGGGTTAAACGATTAACTTGGTAGGATTGTAAAAACTGTCATTCTCTGTGCTCATCACACGGCTAAAAGGCAGGACAGAACTGACCTCCATGTCCCAATTTCAAAAGAGAGTGTAGACGGTGCTGACGCGAGCACTCCCACAAAAGTTAGCGCTCAATGGTGCTTCAATTGTACTCCAGTGACATCGTGACAACTGCTTTAATCAAGCCAGGTGTAACCCCACCTTCAGTTGAAAAGGCTCGAGTCTGAAGCGCCCATGTAGGCTTACCGCCAACGGCTGACGCAATGTCCAGCGTCGAGGTTTTGCCATTGCCACATGCGGCACCGGCCTGGGTTTCAAGTTGTACGGCGACATTTTTTGCATCATCCATATTCAAATACAGTGTTTCTGGATCTGCAGGATCAGGCGTTCCGTGAAAAGTTGCTGTGACGCTGGAGGTGCCCGGTGGGCAATCCTGCAATGTCACATTAAAGGGTACCCAGTCAGAAGCACTATTGGCGGCATTGAGATCGGCCGTTTGTAAGTCTGTTGCGCTCAACGGAATACTCATTGTCTGACTGTCGGTACTTACTTTACACGGTGAAGCGACAACGTTGCCCGTAATGGTAATAGAGACGGGATCACCGGCTGCCCAAACATTAAGGCTGCTACCGCAAACGATAAGCCCCGCCAGCAAAGCGGTAGAGAAGAATTTACTTATACTAAACATAGTAATGGACCTTTAAAGAGAGGCGTTGTGAAGATCGCCAACCGCACCGAAATCACTGATGACACTGTACTGGATATTGCCGTTAGTGACGCCGGAGGGCAGAACAAATGAGGTTGTGCTATTGGGTGAAGCATATGAAACATTGGCTAGATTTTTACCTGAAACCTTTATTTCATTGAAATTAATATAACAAGGTGTCGGATTTTTTATTTCCAGATGATTACCTGAAAAATGCCAGACGAGTTTACTGCTCTCTTTTTCGACATTGATACCTTTTAATGCTTCAGGACGATAAATCAGTTTGATGCTGGTTGCGACGGCGATTTGTAACGTATTTTTTTCGCGTGGTGCAGAAGGAATAGCCTTCACACGAAGCCAGAACATAGACTCTTTATTTTGCGGGAGATTGCCCGTAAGGATAACGCGCATCATATTTTCTTTGTTACCGTCTAACCGATACAGCGGAGGCGTGATGACAAAAGGAGGCTTTTGTGCGTTGTCATCAAGGTTGTCGAGACTACTCTGGATCAGGTAAGGGTTGCTATCAGGGTTACGAACGCTGAGAGAGGCTTCTTTCTTTGAACCATCATATAAAAGACGTGTACCACCGATGCTGACTGATGCATTGGCAAGTTGGCAGGTAGCGGCGATAACGCAACAGATTAATAAAGCAGGAGAGATTTTCACGTGAAACTCCAGGGTAAATATGTGCTTCCTTAGTGATTCTTTAATAAAAAAGGACAGCCATTCATGCTGATGATGAAATTTTATACAGACAACGCTAACAATGTCCTTTTAAAAATTGTCTGTTTTGGGACCCAGGAGTGGACAAAATTAAAATTGAACGTGACTGGAAACATCAGGAAAATGATATCTGGCAGTAAAACGTTGTAACAGAACGCTGCAGTACTGCGCGTTTTTTGAAAAGGCAAAACAATGTTTTATTTAGGATAAAGTGGAATTATCTTTCACGCGAATATATTTGGAGTGTAAATGAAAAAGCAAGCGTTAGCTTTATTGGCAGCGTCTATTATTGCAAGCGCCACTTGCGCCTCTGTTCAGGCGGCAAGTACTACCTTAACAGTAAACGGCGGTAATATTAAGTTTATGGGCTCAGTGGTTGATGCGCCTTGCGCCGTTGCATTAGAGTCAGAAGATCAGATCGTACATATTGAGCAAGTTACACTGAAAAGCCTTGGTAAGGCAGATGAAGTCTCTGGCCAGGCGAAGCAATTTTACGTATATCTGACAAACTGCGATGTGTCTACCTATACCAACGCCGCTATTACGTTCAGTGGGCAGACCGATGCAGCAAGCGCGGGTGACCTGGCAAACACAGCAGGATCTGGTGCTGCCGTGAATGTCGCACTGCGTCTGTTCGGGCCTGATGGCCAGAAAATGGAAGTTAACTCAGGTACCGCTTCTGGTACCGTACCGTTGTCTACAGGTCAGAACACGATTCCAATGAGTGTAGATTATCTGTCGACTTCTGATACACCGACAGCGGGTTCTGTTGAAGCGGTAGCGACTTTCCAGATTATCTATTCATAATTTTCGTGCTTATCTCTCCCGTAACATCGGGAGAGATAATTCATCAGTTTATCCTTATTTATATTGAGAGCAATTATGTTTCGTCTGATAACGATGATAATTCTCATAGAAATAGCATTATCGCAGTCCGCGATGAGTGAAATCTTATCCCCAAATGGGTATGTGCACTTTTATGGTGCTGTGGTTAGCGGCTCCTGTTCTATTGATACACAGAGTCTTGACCAGAGTGTCATTATGGGTCAGGTTCCTACCAGTACTTTTTCTGCACCAGGAAGTTGGGCTGAACCTATTGCTTTCTGGATTAAGCTCGAGAATTGTGATTCCACTGTGAGTCAAACGGCAAGTGTCGCCTTTATGGGGTTAACTGACCAAAAGGATCCGCAGGTTTTCCATGCCGGTATGGGTTCCGGCTCAGCCTCAGGGGTCGGAATCGGTATTTTCGATACAAATGACAAACTTGTCGTTCCAAATACCATTCCACTTTCGGCAACAGCTATTCATGATGGTGGTAATACATTATTCTTTTCGGCACGATATCGCACCGTCTCATTACCTGTAAACGCGGGCGATGCCAGTGCTGCTGTCACCTTTTCTGTCGTTTATCAGTAATCGTTTTTAAGAAAACCTGTCTGGTCTATTTCTTGTTTTGGATATCTATATATGAAAAAGAATTTCTTTTGTCTATTATTTACACTGATTTATTTGGGTCATAGCCATTTCACCTATGCTGAGGGTGTCGCCCTGGGCGCGACTCGTATCATTTACCCAATGGGTGAAAAACAGACCAGTATAAATGTCACGAATTCAAGCAAGAAAAAATCATTTCTGGTGCAATCCTGGGTTACAGATGTTAAAGGGAATAAGTCATCTTATTTTACGGTGACGCCTCAACTTTTTGTTATGAAACCGGAAAATGCGAATGTGATACGGCTAATGTATATCGGGCCAAAATTGCCAGAGGATAAAGAGAGCGTTTTTTATTTTAACAATAAAGCAATTCCTTCAGTCGATAAAAGCGAACTTAAAGGTAATACGTTGCAAATTGCTACACAATCAGTTATCAAGCTGTTTGTTCGCCCACCACATTTGAGCATGAAGGCTGCTGATGCCCCGGCAATGTTGAGTTGTCAGCATGATGGCAAGGTTATTACCATCAACAACCCTTCACCTTACTATGTTTCTCTGGTCAATTTTTCAGTGGGAGGTAAAAAACTCCCCAATACGATGTTACCGCCCATGGAAAAAACGACGGTGAGTCTCCAGGGCGGTGCTCAGGGCCAGATTACGTTTCAAACAATGAATGATTATGGCGCTGTAACACCTGCGTTAACGTGCAAGGTTTGATTTTTGTTGCCGGAGTTGTTTAAGACGCCATGAAAATAAAAAAAACAAAATGCCTGAATAGCATTAAAGATTTGCGGCTATCACCGCTGGCTTTATTTGTCGGCATGAGCTTATTTTCAGGCGTTTTACATGCGGAAAATTACTTTAATCCAGCGTTTTTATCTGACGGAACTAATCAGGTTGCCGATCTGTCGACTTTCGAAACTGACAGTGGCCAGGCACCGGGTGTTTATCGTGTAGATATTTATCTCAATAATGATTTTATTGCCAGTCACGATGTGGATTTTCAATCACAGAAGGCAATAGATTCCAGTCTGCCATCCTCCAGGGATGATACTGGACTGACCGCATGTTTATCGGCAAAAATTCTCGGCGACTGGGGGATAGAACTCAATATTCCAGAAGAGAATAAAAAATCTGATAAAGGGCAGTGTATAGATATCGCTACGTTGATAGATGGAGCAAAAGCCCGTTTTGACTTCAATAAACAACGTCTCGAACTGAGCGTGCCGCAGATTGCACTTAAAAATAATGCGCGTGGTTATATCCCTCCTGAAAAATGGGATCAGGGAATAAACGCATTATTGCTAAGTTACAATTTGAATGGTTCATCCAGTAAAGACAGCAGTGGCGACAGTAGCAGTCAATTCCTGGGGCTGAATGGCGGCATCAATGTGGGGCCATGGCGGTACAGAGATTCTTCAACTTACAGTCGTAACACGAGCGCTAGTGGGCAAACGACAAATCAGTGGCAACATATTAGCGGCTTTCTTGAACGCACCATCATAGCCCTTAAGAGTGAGCTGACCATTGGTGATAGTTATACCGGCGGTGAGGTGTTTGACAGTATTAGTTTTCGCGGTGTTCAACTTGCCTCTGATGACAATATGTTACCAGACAGTCTGAAAGGGTTCGCCCCAACGGTGCGGGGTATTGCGAAAAGCAACGCACAAGTGACTATCAAACAAAACGGGTACGTCGTCTATCAAACCTACGTTGCCCCAGGTGCGTTTGCAATAGACGATCTTTTTCCTACTTCTTCGAGCGGAGACCTGACGGTAGAAGTGAAAGAAAAGGATGGATCAGTCAATTCTTACACTGTTCCTTATTCTGCGGTTCCTTTACTGCAACGCGAAGGACGAATGAAGTATTCCTTGACGGCGGCGAATTATCGCACCAGTAGCGATCAGCAAGATCCGGTTTCGTTTCTTGAAGGAACGCTGATCTGGGGATTACCGCACAATATTACTGTTTATGGTGGTACGCAGCTTTCCAGCAATTATAAGGCGTTGGCGATCGGCGCGGGGATAAATATGGGCAATTGGGGCGCGCTGTCAGCGGATATTACTCATGCCCAAAGTACCCTTATTGATGACAGTGAACACCGCGGGCAATCGTTGCGCTTATTGTACGCCAAATCCCTGAATGAACTGGGTACGAACTTCCAGTTATTAAGCTACCGCTATTCGACATCAGGTTATTACACGTTCTCGGACACAACCTATAAACATATGGATGGTTACAATAGCGATCCGGCGAATGAGGATAATGATGAGAACAATGATGTGCCGAAATGGATTAATTATTACAACCTCTATTACACCAAGCGCGCTAAGGTGCAGGCTAACATTTCTCAGCAACTGGGCGGTTATGGCTCTATTTACCTCAGTGGGAGCCGACAGAGTTATTGGCATAACGATGACAAAGATACCCTGGTACAATTCGGTTACAACACCAACTGGAAAGATGTCAATATCGGCGTTAGCTACAACTATAGCAAGTCATCCGGCCAACCTAAGGCGGATCAAGTTGTCGCGCTGAACCTGTCTATACCCATAGGAAAATGGTTGTCGCCGGCCGGATCAACCTCGCAAAGTAATGCATTTGCCAATTACAGCATGAGTCAGGATAACAACGGAAGCGTAACGCAGAACGCTGGTATTAGCGGAACGATGCTCGAAGGAAATAACCTGAATTACAGCGTTCAACAGGGCTACGGAAATCAAGGTGTAGGTAACAGTGGTAGCGCGAGCCTTGGCTACCAGGGAGGCTATGGGAATGCCAATGTGGGGTATAACTATAACGATAATGGTAATTCTCAGCAGGTCACATATGGGGTCTCTGGCGGTATTGTGGCCCATCGTCATGGGGTAACGCTTAGCCAACCGCTGGGCGAGACGAATGTGCTGATTGAAGCGCCTGGCGCCGATAATGTCACTGTACAAAGCGCTACAGGGGTGAAAACCGACTGGCGTGGGTATGCTGTGGTGCCTTTTGCCACTAATTATCGTAAAAACCGGATCGGGCTGGATACCACCACTCTGGGCGATAAGGTCGATCTCGACAATGCGGTGGTTGACGTAGTGCCAACTCGTGGCGCGCTGGTGCGCGCTTCATTTAAAGCCCATGTCGGGATTCGCGCGTTGCTGACATTATTGCACAATAACACGCCGGTTCCGTTTGGCGCGATGGTGACGCGGGATGATGAAGGTGCAGGCACCATCGTCGGTGATGACGGGCAGGTTTATTTATCCGGACTGGCGCCTAAAGGTGAATTGCAGGTGCAGTGGGGGGAAGGTGACAACCAGTCCTGTCGTGCGAGTTATCAGGTTCCTGAGAAGGCAGAGAACGCCACTATTACCCAGCTTAACGTGATTTGCCGCTAATAAGGATAAGATCGTGAAGGTTAAATTTGAGCCAGTCATTGTTTTGTTGATTACTTTGTCGTGCAGTGTTTTATACCTTCCCCGTTCAATGGCAGAGGATGTCAGCTTAACGATTTCCGGTAATGTAGCGGCCAGTACATGTATTGTAGATGAGGCTACGCAAAACGTGAATATAGGGACATTTTCTGCCAAAAATTTTCCTTCAACGGGCAGTACTTCTGATACGAAACCATTCGTCATTGCTTTATCCGGGTGCTATGCGAAGCTAAAAAATGTACAGGTAAAGTTTTCCGGGACGACGGATAATGATAATCCGACGTTATTGGCACTCACCGATAGCGGAAATGGAAAAACAATGGCGAGTGGTATCGGCATTGAATTACTGGATAGTAATCAGAACATACTTCCCTTTAATAGTACTGAACCGTTTAGCTATGATTTAAATGGTGCCTCCAATACATTCACTTTCTTTTTAAGATATAAGTCGACAAAAGACCAGATCACCTCTGGTGAGGCTTCTGCTGTAATGTATTTCGATTTAACCTATCAATGAGTATTGACATAATGAAAAATAAAAGAATTATAGCAATTTTGTCATTGGTCGCTTTTTTTTATATTATCAATGCGGATGCACATGATGGGACTGTTAGCATATCGGGAATAATACAAGACAATACCTGTGAAGTGGCAAGTGACTCCGTCATAAAAATTGTCGATATGGGAACGTTATCCGTTAAGCAATTTAGTGAAAAGGGGGTTCGTTCTCAAGCGAAGCCATTTTCAATAAATTTGGTCGATTGTGGCCCGGCGGCAAGTGAAGCGACTGTCACGTTTACAGGTACTCCGTCCGATCAGGAGAAGGGCTTATATTCTGTTGACCCGGAAGCCGACGCAGGGAGTGGCATCGCGTTAGGCATTTATGACAGTAAAGGTAATTTACTCCCCCCCGATAAACCTTCTGAAGGCATCCCTTTACAAGGTGGTGAGGACTCCGTTGAACTTAAATTTTCAGCGAGTTATCAGTCTGTAGTTGATGATGTGACGCCAGGAAGTGCAAATGTTTCAGTGACCTTTGTGGTGAACTATGCGTAATGAAATACCATGCAGGTATTTTTATTACTCTTCAGAAAACCGTACAGACTATTGTAAATAGGGTGCCGGGATGAAATGTATCTTTTTTATCACTTTGTTTTATGTTTCAGGTTGTTATGCCTATTCCAATGGAACGATCAGTTGTACGTATTCAAATTCACTCCTACAAGTAAACCTTGCGCAGATTACTGTCCAGCGCGACCATGCTATAAATACCCCCATCGGGCCGGAAATAACCGTTGATGAAAATATGTCTGACTGTGTTTGCAGTTCGGACTGTGATCCAGCCCCGAGTGGATCGGTCGCCGTTATCAGCAATCAGGCCGATGAAGAAAAAAAGATTAATAGCCGGACGATTTATGAGACAAACCTGCCTGGGGTGGGTTATGCCATAGGTATTAACAATCATGCATGGAATGATAAATTACACTGGATAGGGGACAGCTATGACGTCTCCGCGAACTCAACACATTCGAGTGGTCAGATGTTACCGCTCATAACTGCTTCCACCGTACATATACAATTATATAAAATCGGAAATATGTCGTCCGGTCTGGTTACTGGTAATGTTGGCTCATTAGCGGGGGCCATTATTGTCGGGGGGGATGGGGAGCCAGGTGGATCGGGAGGAACGAGTGCATCATTCGCTTCCTCTAAAGTGCCTGTCAATATCAGTTCAGTACCGATTAACGTGGTGAAATGCCAGTTGAATGCAGCAAAAATGCTCTTTCCTGTTGGTGATGTGCCTGTCGATCAATTTACCGGTGCGGGATCGACATCGCAGCAAACCAGTACGGTCAATCTGGTGCTGGACTGCGATCAGGATGCGAATATCAATATCACGCTGACGGGTACCCAGAATCCGGATTGCCCCACCAACAAAAGTGTGCTGGCGCTTTCAGACCAGGGGAAAAGTGGTACGGCTGAGGGGATAGGGGTGCAATTGCTCTATAATGATAGTCCAATCGAGTTGGATACAATCCTGAATCTGAAACGTTCTGCGGGTGGCCAGGAAAGTTTCCCGCTTACCGCGCGTTACTATCAGACCAGAGATTCCATGAAAGCTGGCAGCGCAAATGCCACGGCGGTTCTTAACCTGACTTATCAGTAATGCGAAATAACGAAGCCGACAACGACGCCGGCTTCTTTTGACTTGAAGCGTGCTCTACTCACCCGGATTAAAGCGATCATCCCATGGCATTAAGCGATGAGCCCGCAGCCTTAGCGCCAGCGCCTCTTCCCGCTTTTGCAGAAACATCAGAATATTAATCTGGTCGCTCCAGGCATCTTCTTCCATATGCATTGTGATCCACTCGGCATTCTCCTGAGCAAATAAATCTAGCTCATTAATATTACCGCTTTGATTAAAATGCATCAGATGTAAGCGGGAGAGATCCCGCTGCCAGCGTATTTGCATCAGCCAGGGCACGGATAATTGACGAATACTTTCCGGTGGTTCAAGTCGGCCCGTTTCGAATTCTCCCAGTGTCACACTGGCGCGAAAGAGTTGCATTGACAGCACAATACCGTACAGTGCGGTCGCGGCCAGGGCTGGACGCAGATATTTTACCGGCAAGGTGAACGTGGATTTACGGCTTTCAGTTGCACCCATTAGTAGCAGGATGAGAAAAAAGTGCGCAACGGAGTAATAAAGAGGAAACTCGACCTGAGTGTGTAACAAAATCGGTAGGGTGGTTAACAGCGTCACCCACTGCCACAAGCTTTTTGGGCGGCGGAATAAAATAATCCAACCCCATAAAAGAATCAACCCGCCCAGGAGGGCGACAATTCCGCCTTCCGCCTGAATAAATAACGTCTCATTATGTGGATGCTGCATCATTTCCCGGCCAGGATTCTCGAAAGGAAGATCGGCCATAAAATTTTGATACACCGATTCAAACATGCCTAAGCCAATCCCTTTCCAGGGATGCGTCATGATAAGGCGCACGGTGTATTCCAGCGTCAGGAGTCGTTGCTGATTTGACCCTTCATGAGCCAACGAATGTAATACGGAACCCTGGAGCAAAACCGAACCCAACAGACCACCGATGAACGGTAAGAAAATAATCGCAAGGCGTTGGCAACCCGTGGTTCTGTCACGCCAACATTGTTGACAGAAAAGAAGCGATGCGCAGGCAATTCCACACAGACCGCCCAGCCAGCCAATTCGGGAACGACATAGTACCAGCGTCGCAGAGATGAGGATAATTGCAAAACAGATTGCGAACCTCCGCGCAGTTTCCGCGCGAAACGATTTAAGCGTTCGCTGCCTGTCCGCCATCAACACCAGCAGAAGAGATAAACCTGTCGCCAGAAATGTGGCGGTGACATTACGCTGTTGAAAAATACCCGGTGCGCCACCGGAATAATTTTCAGCCAGTGCGTTAAGCGGGAAGGGAAGCCATTGTGGGCACCAGAAACCCATCAGAGAATAAACGGTTTCAATGCAAGCTGCCGCAGCGATCATATAGCTCAGAGCAACAATTTCTTTTTCCCGCGGTGGGTACTGAAGTAAGGTGAGATAGGTAAACACGCCTCCCCAGATCCCTGTTAGTCGAGGAAGGGCGATGGCGAGTCCCTGGTCAGGTGACCAGAAGACGGGTAACGTAAATGCTATCGCACTGAGAAGCAGGCATAAAAACGTGGGTGTCAGACGTATTTTATCCGCTTGCAGCGACAGCCAGACGATCAGCGCCTGAAGCAAAATCGCAGCCCACGACAGCAGGTTCATCGGTAAATTCATGCCGTAATCGCCGCTGTTTGGCCAGGGAATATGAATCAGCACTAACCAGTAAAAACTGAGCAGGAAGTATAAAAAAAGCTGCACAAGGCGGGAGGAAGTGAAGGTTTCCCCAGATTTGCAAAACGCGAGCATTCGGGCGGGCATAATATTCTTGAGTGGGTAAATCGATATTGTATTTACCCACTCAAGATGGCGCTATTTAAGTCCTGTCCATTCTAAGACTGATCCATCAGGCATCGATTTAATATTGCCACTGCACTGAAAAACCAAGTGTAAACGGACTGGTCTGCATATCATCAGGTTTTATCACCGGAACGCCGGCGAAAAGATCATAGCCAACGTTGCCTTTAACACCTCGCACACCGGCAACCGCACCGGCGATGCGCGTGCCGCTCCAGTAATCATTTTTCGAACCGCTGACTTCCCCGTAATCAAAGCCAACATAGGGCTGCATTCCCCATTTGGGGAGATTCAGGTTAATGTCGTTACGCAGATACCAGCCCTTATCAGCATAAATGGAGGATTCACCGTCGAAGCCACGTACCGTCCAGCGGTTACCGATGGTAAATTTATCCGGCTGCGTCAGTTTATCCGGTGACGTTTGTTGCATGAAATGTGGCTCATAGCTCATCGACAGATCGCCAGCTTTAAACGGAAATGTGCCGTCGACGCTCAGGGTAATAATGCGCGCCAGGGGATCGGCACTACCTACCATTTCTTCGGCATCGGCTTGTTCGCCAAACCAGTGCGCGGCATGTTGATATCCCAGTCGGGAGGTAAGTTGCCCAAAGGGCAGATAAGCTAAATGTTCCAGGTTGAGTTGCCAGCTGCTGGTGTCCCGGCGCTGTACTTCCACTTCAACATCGTTGAGGTCATAGTGTGAATCACGTTTAATGCCTTTCAAACCCAGCGTTGTTTTTTGGCTGGCGCTGCGGTAGATAACGCGTTTGATTTCTGCAGTCAGTAATTTTTCACTGCTGCTGTACTGATAGTGGTAATCACCGCTATGGATTGTCTGAACCGTGCGATATTTACTGCCATAGAGTTCAAGCAGCCAGTAGCCCCACGGGACGGAGTAGAAGGCGGAAGTATTGTCGTTGCGACGTCCATACTCATTTTTAAAACCGCCGCCATAAGCAACATAAAAAATGTCATTCAGCGTCGTGGGGTTATTAAGGTAAAAGGCCAGACCGCCTTCATAACGCCCCGTTTTTTTACTTCCGGCGTCATCCATCCACGTCCCCAGACGCCATGCTTTATTCTGGCTGCGACTGACTTCTACGCGAGTATCGCCAGGATGTTCACCGGGAACAAGATGAATACTTGCCTGCGATCCGGGAATACGCTGCAAATTTTCCAGTCCCTGTTCCAGACCGCGTAAATCAAGAACGTCCCCTTCAGCTTCCGGGAAATTATTCCAGCGATGAATGGTGCGGCCTTCCTGATTTTGTAACAGCCATTCACTGATACGACCGGGCAAAATTCGCAGGGTTAATGTTCCCTCTTTTAAATTTTGGTCTGGAACTAACACCCGGCTGGTAATATATCCATGGGAGATTAACCGATTCTGGACGGCTTTATGCAGGGCTGTGATCCCCTGTATTCCGATGCAATGCTTTTCAACCTGGCGAATAAGATCGTTAAAGGTTAGCCAGTGGGGCAGGGCGACCGTTTTGTCGATAACTACGTGTTTCATGTCATAGCAGACAGATTCTTTGGGCAGGATCAGCGTATCGCTATCCTGTACATTTTCTGCCGTGAGCAAGATCTTACTTTGAGGAGCAAGCTGATTATGCCTTGCCTGATCCTGTTGTTGACTGGTGGCACCTTGGCCTGAGACGGGCTCAGCTTCCACGATGCCAGGGTGTATCGCGAACAGTGAGAAAAGAATGAGACTGAGGCTGGTACGATAAACAATCATGATATTTAACTCTTCCCTGTAGGTACTGAACCTCAGAAGCATTTCTAAATTAAATTAATAAAGCCCCATAAGTTCATGGGGCTTTGGAACTAAAATATATTAAATCCCAGTACAGATAACATAACCGCCAGGATAATAGATGATATCTACCACGACGTAGCCATAATACATGTCACCTGGCTTATAAACGACGCCATTTTCCCAGACACCGTTCCCTGCAGGTGTTCCATTAGGCTGTACCTCGGTGTTATCACCGTTATTGGTCGAACCACCATTATCGGTATTATTGTTGTCAGGGGTATTTGCGCCATCATCCTGATTAGCCGAACCCGTTTCATTAATAACGCCCATGTTAGTGACGTAACCCGTGGTATAAACGTGATCGCCCGTAATTTTACCGGTGCTTTCGTTGAACATACCGTTAGACGTATTCAGCTTAACATCACCGGTGCTGGAGATATTGCCGCCGTTGTTCAGATAATTAGTGGTCAGCGTAATGCCGTTTTCCGCGCTCAGCGTACCGCTATTTATCAACGTCACGCGATCCATCTGGGCATTCAATTGATTACCAGCGGCAATGGTACCGTTGTTATAAGAGGTGCTCTGTGAATAACCGTAGCTTCCCATCACATTGAGGTTGATATCATGCGCGGCACGGATATCACCGGTATTGTTCAGGTTGCTCATCACAAACAGGCTAGCATCTTCCCCTGCCTGAATAACGCTTCCTGCGTCAGTCATCAGAGAAGAGGTTGTGATGTAGATGTTATGGCCAGCATTCATGTTGCCATGCATCAGGTTATAGACATTGTTGGCGTTAACGTTGATGTCATTGTTACTGGAGATCGTACCGCTGTTAGCAAGATCGGACAGTTGCAGGTTCATTTGATTAGCATTGATCGCACCGCTGTTATTAAACACGCTGCTATTCATCTGCAGATTCAAATTACCGTTGGCGGTAATAGAGCCACTGTTCTGAGCTGGGCCACCGTAGCTGCCCCAACCATTGGAACCGATGGTTAATGACATATCCTGTCCCGCAGCGAGAGTCCCTGCGTTCTGGAAGGTATTTGTCACCGTCATATCAAGGTTGTGACCCGCCTCCAGCTTGCTGGCAAGATCAGAATAATAAGACGAACCATACATGAAGATATCATTGCCGGCAGAAATCGTGCCGGACATGTTATCCAGTGCGCCATTAATAGAAACGGAACCGTCGCTATGAATCGTGCCGTTATGGTTAGAGAGCATGTTATTGCCGCTTACCTGCAACTGGCTGTCACGTCCCTGAGTCTGAATAACGCCGTTATCATTATTCAACATGGAGGCGTTAATCATATTCCAGCCATTACCTGCAGAAATAACCCCATTATTGTTGGTCAGCGTATCGACGTTAACACTCATCGAGCCGTTGCTTGCCAGGCTGCCAGACGTATTGTCCAGATTTGCTGAGTTCACGGTCAACGAGCCTTTAGCATTGATACGACCGTTTGTATTATTGACGCCGGTCGCTCCCCAGGAGTTATAGCTGTTAGAAGAGCGAGCGATGCTCAGGGCGCCTTCGCTGGTGATTTCGCCTTGGGTGTTATTCAGCGAATCCGCCATGATGGTGGTCTGCTGGTTTCCCTGAATCTTGCCATGGGTGTTTACTGTGTTTTTACCAGACAAATCAACATAATTGCCTTTGATTTGACCATTGCTGTTGTCCAGTAATTCGTCGGCAGAAACGGAAACCATCCCATCAGACGTGATCTGGCCATTATGGTTCAGAACAGATGACCCCATTACGGCAGTGGAGTTTTTACCGCTAATATGGCCGCCGTTGTTTTCAATCACGCCATCAACATTGAGAGACAAGGTATCCGTCGCGGTCAGGTCTGCGTGATCAATACGCACGCCGACGCCGCTGTCTGTCCCTTCCATGTATATTTTATTGGCATACATGGAACCCAGCGCAGATACATCCAGCGCGACATCCGGGCTGGTACTGGCGTCATATTTTTTCTGTACGCGACCATTCTTATCAATACGGTTATTACCGGTAATGATGTTCAGCTCATTCGCCTGCAGCTTAGCATTGACCTTCACGGAGCGAGCGATAATGTCGGTGTACTGAGTGGAGCGGGTGTCCATACCTTTACCGGTAATAGACACCTGGCCTTTGCTGACGTCCAGTCCGGTTACGTTGCCCTGATTATCGTAGGTGGCGGTACCCGTGGTGAGCGTAGCGTGGTTGGTGTTAATAAAACCGCAACCGTCGCAGGTAATACCTGATGGGTTAGCAATAATGACCTGAGCAGACTGACCGGCGACTTCGATCATGCCGTTAAGCTGGCTCGGATCGGAGGAGCGCACTTCGTTAAGAATCACTTTTGCGCTGCCGTTCGCCATATTAGCGTTGCCATCAATCTGGCCGGCTAACTGCGTATTCGAATTGCTGCTACTGTTGTTCAGAATAACGCCGTTGCTGTCTACGTTGAACTCAGAATAAACGTTATGTGAAACGCCACCCGCACTGGCTTTATTAATATCAACAACGGTAGTGCCATTTGCGTTGGTATGAATACCCGGTTGGTTAGTATTACCTGCTACAACCGCAGCGTGAGCTGGCATAATCATTCCAAGCGCAAGCATCGTTGCAAAGCAGGTCGGAGCCAGCTTTGCGTGTAAAACCTGGCGATGATTGCGCACGATATTAATATTTTTGCTTTTCATTTACAGATCCTTGTATTTCCTTGAACATAAGTTCCCATTTCATTGGTGAAAAATGGGGGGATATGAAATCATGCGATCTCTTTAATCCTGAAAAGGACTTGTAACGATTCGTTTTATTTAAAGAGGAAGTATGAGTGGCGAGGGAAAGTGAACTATAGCTAGTTGCGCAAAAAAATATCGTAATTATTGGCTATGGTAATGTATTTATGCGGCGATCCAGTAATATGAAAAAGAGACTGTGTAGCAAATGAAAAAACACATTGATTAATAATATGGATAATTTTTGCTCGAAATATTTCTGAGGTGTTACATAATGTGTAGAAAACTTGAAAAAATCTTAACGAGTGGAGAGGAAATAAGAACAGGCACGTCGCGAAGCAACGTGCCTGAAGGCATTAGCATTCAGTAATAATCGTGCTCAGCGGCAGGCGAGATTTCGGCAGCGAGGCATTAAAATCTTCCACGCTGTGATGACCGACAGGCACCACCACCACGCTGGTGAAGCCTTTTTCTTTCAGGCCAAATTCTGCATCAAGAATGGCGGCGTCGAAACCTTCGATTGGCACCGCGTCCAGACCCAGTGCGGCGACGCCTAACAGGAAGTTACCCACGTTCAGATAGACCTGCTTTGCCATCCAGTGTGCATCGTCTTTCAGCTCCTTACGGTGCAGGTCGGCAAAGAACGTGCGGCCTTTGTGATTAGCGGCTTTCGCCTCCACGGAAGCAAAACGCCCATCGGCCTCTTCCTGATCAACCACGCGTTCCAGCCATGCATCATCCATTGCTGTTTTGGCGCAGAACACCACTACGTGAGACGCATCAAGCATTTTTCGCTCGTTGAAGACAAAGTTCCCGGCGGCAGATTTCGCCACGCGCGCTTTGCCTTCCTCTGTGCTGGCGACGATAAAATGCCACGGCTGAGAGTTAGTACTGGACGGGCTGAACTGCAGCAGTGTTTTGATTTTTTCGGCTTCTTCAGCGGTCAGCTTTTTAGCTGGGTCGAATGCCTTGGTTGAATGACGTTTTAAGGCAACTGAAACGATATCCATAACGACTCCCGGTTGGTTTTAATCTTCGCAGGTTACAGGGTTCTCCCGAAGATGATAAGAGAGAAATGGCGAACACAGTTTTCGTTATTTGAGACTAATCAGACCGGGCGGATTCGTTTCTGGCTGCGTTTGGGCAGACCATCGACCACTAAATTCCACGAGTCGTTCACCAGCTCTTCCAGTAACGACTCGGTAATATCGTCACCGGGCGCGACGGAAATCCAGTGTTTTTTATTCATGTGATAACCGGGGGTTATGCTGGGGTAAATTTGCTGATTTAACAGGGATTTTTCCGGGTCGGCTTTCAGGTTTATTACCGCACGGCGGTTAAACTCGGTGACGATCATAAAAATCTTTCCTTCGACTTTAAACACGTCGTATTCCGGACCGAACGGCCAGCAGTGCTCAGTAAAGGTTAAGGCTAATGCCAGTCGTTTCGCGCACTCGT
>NZ_JBFWLF010000060.1:0-17673 GCF_050252275.1 Citrobacter sp.
TGCAGCTGGCGCTACTGAAGTCCACCCTGCCCAAAGACGGACCGCAAATGACCACCGGCGAGAAAGTCCGTATTTTCCTGTTTGGCGTGTTTGAGCTGCTGGTCTGGCAGAAGAAGTTTAACGTTAAAAAGTAATACGGCATGAAGGTGCCGGATAGCGCTTCGCTTATCCGGCTTACCCAGGTGAGCGGTTTCCCGTCTTAGTGCTGTGCAACAAACTCGACGAAGCGCGACCCTTTGTAACTTAGCGTCCCTTTATCCCCCACCGTCAGCGCATGATACTGACGCGCCTCCAGGCGGAAGGTCTTTTCCAGCCCGCCGTTCTGTGGTTTAAAGCTCACCTCATAGCGCATACTGGTTCCCGCTGGCGTGACCTGCTGCTGTCGGGAACGTCGGTCGTTGATGGGTTTTTCACGTTTATTGCTGACCACCATTTGCGCCTGACGAAGCGGTGCCGCATCGTTATCGGCTTTTTCCCGCCGCTGCTGCATAAAGCGGAATGAGGCGGCAACGATAATTAAGACAATGATAATAATGAAGAAAAGTGGCGGCTTACTCATATTGATAACCCATCAGAAAATGCGGAAATAAGCATACCCTGCCCGTTATGGTGTTGTCATCAGGTGGTCGCGGCCTCTACACTGAACATCAGGGTTGTGAGCATACCGCTTACGAAAAAATAACGAATTCAAGGAACTATGATGCTTTGGTCGTTTATCGCTGTCTGCCTTTCCGCATGGTTATTTGTGGATGCCTCCTACCGTGGACCCGCCTGGCAACGCTGGGTCTTTAAACCCGTCACCTTATTACTCCTGCTGTTACTGGCCTGGCAGGCGCCGATGTTCAACGCCGTGAGCTATCTGGTGCTGGCCGGTCTTTGCGCCTCACTGGTTGGCGATGCGCTAACATTATTGCCGCGTCAGCGACTGCTCTATGCGATTGGTGCCTTTTTCCTCTCGCACCTGTTGTACACCATCTATTTTGCCAGCCAGATGACGCTCTCTTTCTTCTGGCCGCTACCGCTGGTGCTGATGGTGCTGGGCGCGCTGCTGATTGCGGTGATCTGGACACGCCTTGAAGAACTGCGCTGGCCGGTGTGTACCTTTATCGCCATGACGCTGGTGATGGTCTGGTTAGCCGGTGAGCTGTGGTTTTTCCGCCCCACCGCACCTGCGCTGTCGGCGTTTTTGGGTGCGTCGCTGCTGTTCGTTGGCAACATCGTCTGGCTGGGCAGTCATTACCGCTGTCGTTTTCGCGCGGACAACGCTATCGCCGCCGCCTGCTACTTTGCCGGGCACTTCCTGATCGTCCGCTCGCTTTATCTCTAATAACGCTTGACTCTGGAGTCGACTCCAGAGTGTATCCTCCGGTTAATGAGAAAATTATCATCAACCGGAGGATGCCATGTCGATACCTGCTCACAATGGCAAAAAAGCCCCACAGTTTTCATCTTTCAAGCCAGCTCCCACGCCGCAGAAGCCCGATGACTGCTGCTGCGAAGGCGCATGCTCAGCCCCTGAACCTGTTGTTGAAACGGTTAAAGGCACCCGCTATAGCTGGAAAGTATCCGGGATGGACTGCGCCGCCTGCGCCCGCAAAGTAGAAAACGCGGTGCGCCAGGTCAGCGGTGTCAACCAGGTCCAGGTGCTGTTTGCCACCGAGAAACTGGTCGTCGACAGCAACGGCGATCTTCGCCTGCAAATCGAGCATGCGGTGCAAAAAGCGGGTTACACCCTACGCGATGAACAGGCGAGGGAAGAAGCCCCGGAATCCCGCGTTAAAGAGAACCTGCCGCTGCTCACGCTTCTCGTCATGATGGCGCTCAGTTGGGGACTGGAGCAGTTCAACCATCCGTTCGGCCAACTGGCATTTATCGCCACGACGCTGGTCGGCCTGTTCCCGATTGCCCGCCAGGCGCTACGGCTGATAAAAACCGGCAGTTGGTTTGCCATTGAAACGCTGATGAGCGTCGCGGCTATCGGGGCGCTGTTCATCGGTGCCACAGCAGAAGCGGCGATGGTATTGCTGCTGTTCCTGATTGGCGAACGCCTCGAAGGCTGGGCCGCCAGTCGCGCCCGCAAAGGGGTCAGCGCGCTGATGGCGCTGAAACCGGAAACCGCGACACGTCTGCGCAACGGCGTACGCGAAGAGGTGGCGATCAACACGCTGCAACCGGGCGACATCATTGAAGTCGCTGCCGGGGGACGTCTCCCTGCCGACGGTAAAGTGGTCTCTGGTTTTGCCAGTTTTGATGAGAGTGCGTTGACGGGAGAATCGATCCCGGTGGAACGCGCCACCGGTGAAAAAGTCCCGGCGGGGGCGACCAGCGTGGACCGTCTCGTCACGCTGGAAGTGCTCTCTGAACCGGGTGCCAGCGCGATTGACCGCATTCTGAAGTTAATCGAAGAGGCCGAGGAGCGTCGTGCGCCAATCGAGCGTTTTATCGACCGCTTCAGCCGAATTTATACGCCGGCGATTATGGCCGTCGCCCTGCTGGTGACGCTCGTCCCGCCGCTGCTGTTTGCGGGCTCCTGGCAGGAGTGGATTTATAAAGGGTTAACGCTGCTGCTGATCGGCTGTCCGTGTGCGCTGGTCATCTCTACACCGGCAGCCATCACTTCTGGACTGGCGGCAGCAGCTCGTCGCGGGGCATTGATTAAAGGCGGCGCGGCGCTGGAACAGTTGGGCCGTATCACCCAGGTCGCCTTTGATAAAACCGGGACGTTGACCGTCGGGAAACCGCGCGTCACGGCGATTCATCCGGCTACCGGCGTCAGTGAGTCTGAACTGCTGGCGCTGGCCGCGGCTGTCGAGCAAGGCGCAACGCATCCGCTGGCGCAGGCCATTGTGTGCGAAGCACAAACCGCAGGGCTGACGATCCCATCCGCCGAGGGGCAACGGGCGCTGGTAGGGTCAGGGATTGAAGCGCAGGTGAATGGCGAAAGCGTTCTGATTTGCGCTGCCGGGAAACGTCCTGCCGACGCCTTTGCCGGAGAGATTAATCAGCTTGAAAGCGCCGGGCAGACGGTCGTTCTGGTCCTGCGCAATGAAACCGTGATCGGCGTCATCGCCCTGCAGGATACGCTACGCAACGATGCTCGCACCGCCATCCGCGAACTGAACGCGCTGGGCGTGAATGGTGTGATCCTGACTGGCGATAACCCGCGCGCGGCAGCCGCCATTGCTGGCGAGCTGGGTCTGACGTTTAACGCCGGGCTGCTACCGGAAGATAAAGTGAAGGCGGTCACCGCGCTCAATCAACAGTCGCCGCTGGCAATGGTGGGGGATGGCATTAACGATGCGCCAGCGATGAAGGCCGCCGCTATCGGGATCGCGATGGGTAGCGGCACCGATGTGGCGCTGGAAACGGCGGACGCCGCACTAACGCATAACCGCCTTACCGGGCTGGTGCAGATGATCCAACTGGCGCGTGCGACCCACGCCAATATCCGTCAGAACATCACCATTGCGCTGGGACTGAAGGGGATATTTCTTGTCACCACGCTGCTCGGAATGACCGGTCTGTGGCTGGCGGTGCTGGCGGATACCGGGGCAACGGTGCTGGTTACCGCTAACGCGCTGCGGTTGTTACGTAAAGGGTAACGTGTTTTTGCCGGATGGCGCTAACGCTTATCCGGCATAACAAGATTACTGGCCTTTACGCACCAGATAGCGGTACGGCAGAGAGTCGGTCTCTTTTGCCACCAGCTCATGCTCCATAAACGTACAGAAGCCGGGAATGTCGCGGGTGGTCGCCGGATCGTCCGCCACAATCAGCAGCGTTTCGCCGGTCCGCATGTTGCGTACGGTTTTACGCACCATCATCACCGGTTCCGGGCAGCGGAGCCCCGGGGCATCAAGGGTATGGTCGGGAGAGGAAAACAGATCGCTCATCGTGGTCTCGTTCACTAAAAAAACGGCTGTAGTTTACGCTCAGTTCGGAAGTAAGCCAATCAGGTTAACGATTGCGTGAAAAATAGCCATTGCAATGCCACTGCAAAGCAGTATTATGCGGCGGCCTGAAAAAGGAAGACGCGTTATAGGCGCCATCAGTTTGTTTAAGGTCAGCGCACAGCGCCCGGAGCGTACACGTCGTACGTGAGGAGCGCGAGCACTGCCCGAGAGCAAAATGGCAAGTAAAATAGCATCTGGCACGAATTGGGTTCCCTCACCCCAATCATCAATTAAAAAGGTACAATATGGCTCCGTTCACACAATCGCAGCGCGTAAAAGCGTTGTTCTGGCTATCGCTATTCCATCTGCTGGTGATCACCTCCAGTAACTATCTGGTCCAGCTCCCGGTCTCCATTTTTGGTTTCCATACCACCTGGGGCGCGTTTAGCTTTCCGTTTATTTTCCTCGCTACCGATCTGACCGTGCGCATTTTTGGCGCGCCATTGGCCCGTCGAATTATCTTTGCGGTGATGATGCCAGCGTTGCTGATCTCTTATGTGATTTCGTCGCTGTTCTATATGGGCTCCTGGCAGGGATTCGGGGCACTGATGCACTTCAATCTGTTTGTCGCCCGTATCGCAGTCGCCAGCTTTATGGCCTATGCACTGGGACAAATTCTCGATGTACATGTCTTTAACCGCCTGCGACAGAACCGCCGCTGGTGGATGGCTCCGACCGCCTCGACGCTGTTTGGCAACGTCAGCGATACCCTTGCCTTTTTCTTCATTGCCTTCTGGCGCAGTCCGGATGCCTTCATGGCCGAGCACTGGATGGAAATCGCTATCGTCGATTACTGTTTCAAAGTGCTGATCAGCATCCTGTTCTTCCTGCCGATGTATGGCGTATTGCTGAATATGTTGCTGAAAAAACTGGCAGATAAATCTGAAATCCCGGCGATGCAGACAAGTTGAGCTAAAGGTTCCTTTTCCGGGTTGTGATAAGATGAACGGATGCGCCGTTATGGCCGTTTATCGAAAGGAAGAAGTCAATGCGTAATCTGGTTAAATATGTCGGTATTGGCCTGCTGGTTATGGGGCTGGCGGCCTGTGATAATAGTGATACAAAAGCGCCGGCAGAAGGCACGGCGGCAGAAAGCAACGCAACCGGTCAGCCGGTTTCTCTGCTGGATGGCAAACTGAGTTTCTCACTGCCGGCAGATATGACGGACCAGAGTGGCAAGCTGGGTACGCAGGCCAACAATATGCACGTCTACTCTGACGCGACCGGCCAGAAAGCGGTGATTGTCATCGTCGGTGATAACACCAACGAAGAGCTGTCCGTGCTGGCAAAACGCCTTGAAGATCAGCAGCGCAGCCGTGACCCGCAGTTGCAGGTGGTGACCAACAAATCCATCGAGCTGAAAGGTCACACGCTGCAACAGTTAGACAGCATCATCTCGGCGAAAGGCCAGACCGCTTACTCTTCTGTGGTGCTGGGAAAAGTCGATAACCAACTGCTGACTCTGCAAATTACGCTGCCAGCGGACGACCAGCAGAAAGCGCAGACGGCCGCTGAAAACATCATCAATACGCTGGTTATTCAGTAACCATCAGGACGACGAGACGGCCTCTGGCGATTCCTGCAGAGGCCGTTTTTTTAACCGCCAGGTTAGCAGCAACGCAACCGCCACCAGCCCTGCCGCCGCCAGGTAAATGACCGGCACGCCAGCCCAGGTCATCACCAGCCCAGCCAACGGTCCCGTCACCCCCAGCGACAGATCCATAAACACCGTATACGTCGCCAGCGCCGAGCCCTGATTCTGCTGCGGCACCGCTTTGACCGCCACCACGCCAAGCGCCGGGAAGACCAGCGAAAAACCCATTCCTGTCAGCAGCACACCGATTTTTGCCATCCACGGCATCATCGCCACTCCCACCAGCAGCAGTCCGACTATCTCGACGCTAAAGCAGATCATCGCCACATTCAGACCGCCCAGACGATTGATGCCGTTGGGAAACAGCAAACGCGTTCCGACAAACGCACAGCTAAACAGGGTGAGCGCGAATGCCGCGCCATCCCAGCCTTTGGCGTCATAGAACAGCGTGATAAAGGTGGCTATCACCCCGAAACCCGCCGAGGCCAGCGCCAGGGCCATTCCGTATAGCCAGACGCGTCCAAGCACCGCGCGAAACGGCAAAGGCTTCCCTTTGCTCGCTTTCACCGCAGGGCGCGGAATCGCTAACAAAATGGCCAGCAGCGCGATTCCCATAATAATCAGCGCTAAACCCTGTAGTCCGCCCCAACGGTAAAACAGCACGCCGAGCGGCGCGCCGACCGCCATCGCCCCGTAAGTCACAATACCGTTCCAGGAGATCACCCGCCCGATGTGCAACGAGCCCACCACGCCAACACCCCATAGCGTCGAGCCGGTCCCGGCGAAACTCTGTCCAATCCCCAGAATCACGCGGCCCAGACACAGCAGCAGCAAACTGACAACCGGCCAGCTACTGGCGCTTCCTGCCAGAAAATAGCCCGCCCCGCTGAGAAAACAGCCGCACAGGCCAAAAACCACAATCTTTTTTGGTCCGAGCAGATCCGCATAGCGTCCGGCATGAGGACGACTGAGCAAAGTCGCGAAGTATTGCAGGCTGATGACCAGCCCCGCCCAGAAGGCGCTAAACCCCATAACATCATGCACATAGCCAGGCAAAACCGCGAGCGGCAGGCCGATGGTCAGGTAGCTGGCACAGTTGAACATCACAACAGAAACAATGCGCAGATTGAGGCGCAATCCAGTAAGCGCCGGTTCAGCGACGGGTTCGGGCATGGGGAGCACCACGTTTTTACAACAATGTTTCATTTCTACCACGCCACGCCGGGAAAATCAGCAGCCAGATTAGGAATATCGGCAGCCAGCGAGCCGCTACACTTAATGAAAATCAAAAAAGGATGTAAACATGACAACCCCTCAACCCGACAAAGCCGGTCTACATATTCTGCTCAAACTGGCCTCGCTGGTCGTCATTCTCGCCGGGATCCACGCCGCCGCAGATATCATTGTGCAACTATTACTGGCGCTCTTTTTCGCCATTGTCCTCAATCCACTGGTCACCTGGTTTATCCGGCGGGGAGTGAAACGCCCGGTGGCGATCACCATTGTGGTGGTCGTGATGCTGTTCGTGCTCACCGCGCTGATTGGTGTGCTGGCGGCCTCGGTGAATGAATTTATTGCCATGCTGCCGAAATACAACAAGGAGCTGACACGTAAGCTTTTGTATCTGCAAGATATGATGCCATTTCTGAATCTGCATATGTCGCCAGAGCGCATGTTGCAACGCATGGATTCGGAGAAAATTGTCACCTTCACCACCACGCTGATGACCGGCCTCTCGGGGGCGATGGCCAGCGTTGTGTTGTTGGTGATGACGGTTGTCTTTATGTTGTTTGAGGTCCGCCATGTGCCCTACAAAATGCGTTTTGCACTGCACAATCCGCAAATCCACATCGCCGGACTGCACAGGGCGCTGAAGGGGGTCTCTCACTATCTGGCATTAAAAACGCTGCTCAGTCTGTGGACCGGGGTCATTGTCTGGTTGGGACTGGAACTGATGAACATTCAGTTTGCCCTGATGTGGGGAGTGCTGGCGTTCCTGCTGAACTATGTACCCAATATTGGCTCGGTGATTTCCGCCGTTCCGCCGATGGTTCAGGCGCTGCTTTTCAACGGCGTTTATGAGTGTGTGCTGGTGGGTGCGCTGTTCCTGATAGTCCATATGGTATTGGGCAACATGGTTGAACCGCGCATGATGGGGCATCGCCTGGGCATGTCGACGCTGGTAGTGTTCCTTTCTTTACTGGTCTGGGGCTGGTTGCTCGGCCCGGTGGGGATGTTGCTCTCCGTTCCCCTGACCAGCGTCTGTAAAATCTGGATGGAGACCACAACGGGCGGCAGCAAACTGGCAATATTACTGGGCCCTGGGCGACCGAAAAATCGATTACCGGGATAAACCTGCCCTACCAACCAGGGTAGTTTTATTCCCTTACCGGTGAAAGTATTATAAGGCGCGCTTTTGTTACCTGGATGTTTCAATAAGCGCGGTTTCCTTCGCGAAATGAGTTCCAGGTTTTTCCGCAGTGCATTTAATTCAAATTAAATGGTATCGACAATTTAATTTAAGTGAAAATTATCTAATACCATGATAATCCGGAAGATAAACGTCTTCAGCCTGCATGAATTAATTTCAGAATTTCACGGTGTCCCGTCAAAGTTAACATTAAAAATAGTCGGTATCATTGTAACTAAAACGCAATTCAGAAATGCATTCAACGTTAATATAAATAGTAATTTTGATAGGGAGTTTTCATGAAACAATACATTAAGTGGTTTGCGGCGATTGCCGTTGTCGGTGCGCTGGCAGGTTGTGCGCGTACTGCCCCCATCGATCAGGTGCACTCTTCGGTGACCGCAGGCCATACTCAGGATCAGGTGAAAAACGCGATCCTGAAAGCAGGCGTTCAGCGTAAATGGATCATGACGGAAGCGGGTCCGGGCGTGATCAAAGCGCGTCAGCAGTCTCGCGACCACGTTGCAGAAGTGCGTATTACCTACACCGCCTCCAGCTACGATATCAAATACGACAGCAGCTTCAACCTGCAGGCTTCTGGCGGTAAAATTCATAAAAACTACAACCGTTGGGTCCGTAACCTGGATAAAGATATTCAGTTGAACCTGTCTGCGGGTGCGGGTCTGTAATATCTCCTAAAGTCGGGTCGTTTGCGGCCCGATAACCTCTTTTTGTCTTTTAACAGGTTGTACTCGCTATGTACGAACAGGACTCCCTCAGCGCACTGGATGCGATCACGGAAGCGCAGCGTATCGCCTTCGCCCCCATGCTGTTTCAAACCGCACTTTGCCTGCGAAATGCTGATGTGCTGGCGTATCTTGACCGCCAGGGAAAACAGGGTGCAACACTGGAAGAGATCACCGAAAACAGTCACGTTAACGAATATGCAGTCGGTGTCTTGCTGGATATGGGATTAAGCGGACGCATCATTACCCATAAAGCGGGACGCTATTATCTGGCGAAAATCGGACATTTCCTTTTGCATGACACGATGACTCGCGTGAATATGGATTTCACCCACGACGTCTGTTATCAGGGATTGTTCTTTTTAGAGAATGCTCTGAAAGAAGGAAAACCGTCCGGGTTAAAAGTGTTTGGCGACTGGCCAACTATTTATCCGGCATTGTCGCAATTACCGCCGTCCGCGCGTGAAAGTTGGTTCGCCTTCGATCATTACTATTCTGACGGGGCGTTTGACGCCGCATTACCGCATGTATTCGCCAGTTGTCCTGCAACCCTGTACGATGTAGGCGGAAATACGGGAAAATGGGCAATACGCTGTAGTCAATTCGACGAAAATATCGCGATAACGTTATTAGATTTGCCACAACAAATTGCACTTGCCCGCGAAAATATCGAAAATGCAGGATTATCCGATCGCATCGGTTTTCATGCGGTGGATATGCTTGGCGATGCGCCTTTACCCACTGAGGCCGATATCTGGTGGATGAGTCAATTTCTTGACTGTTTTTCACCGGAGCAAATTGTCGCCATGCTCAGCAAGGTTGCCCGTGTGATGAAACCCGGCGCAAGACTGTGCATTATGGAGCTGTTCTGGGATGCGCAGCGTTTTGAAGCCGCCTCATTCAGTTTGAATGCGTCTTCGCTTTATTTTACCTGCATGGCGAACGGCAACAGCCGTTTCTACAGCGCAGAGAAATTTTATGGCTATCTGGACAAGGCAGGGTTCCAGGTGGACGAACGCCACGACAACTTAGGCGTTGGACATACCTTATTGATATGTCAAAAGAAAAAATAACAAAGTAGCACCTGAACGCTACTGGAATCACCGGTTTACCGCGGACGCGCGTTGATGAAATTCTCACTAAACATTACCGACTGGCGGGCGATGGCGCCAGGTCTGAGCGAATTGATACAGTGGCTGCAATGGTCACGGCATCCGCACGCCATCGATCCGTCGGCGGCACAAGGCAAACTGCGTGAACTGCCGATGATGACCTCCCGTCGTCTAAGCTCCGGCAGTAAACTGGCCGTCGAGTGCGGACTGGCGATGTTGCGTCGCCACGATATTGATGCGGTGCTATACACCAGTCGCCACGGAGAGCTCGAACGTAACTACCGGATTCTGCACGCGCTGGCGACAGAACAGGCGCTCTCGCCGACCGATTTTGCCTTGTCGGTACACAATTCAGCGGTGGGCAACCTGACTATCGCGGCTAAACACCCTATCGTCTCGTCATCACTTTCCGCCGGGCGCGATACCTTCCAGCAGGGGCTATGTGAAGTCATCTGCCTGCTACAGGCGGGTTATCAGCGCGTGCTGATGGTCGATTTCGACGGTTTTCTTCCCGAGTTTTACCACCCGCGCCTTCCGGAAAATATGCCAACCTGGCCGTACGCCACCGCGCTGGTCTGCGAAGCAGGTAACGACTGGGTGTGTCAGAGCGAACCGGCTCAGGCTGGCGCTGAAACGCCACTCCCGCAAAGCCTGTTGTTTTTACAGCACTATTTGCAGAATGCCCGCTCGTTCTCCCTTCCGGGTGAGCGAGTGAACTGGCACTGGAGTCGGTCATGAAAGGGGTTATCTCCACGCTGAACCGCCTCTGGCGAATCGCCATGACCGGCTTCTGCTTCGCCCTCTTCGGACTCGGCGGGCTGCTGCTTTCGGTCGTCTGGTTTAACGTTTTATTAGTGTTCGTATGGGACAATGCCCGGCGTCGCCGCATTGCCCGACGCAGCATTGCCGCCAGCTTCCGTCTCTTTTTAACGGTAACCCGAGTGCTGGGCGTGCTGGATTATCAGATGAACGGGGTGGATATTTTGCGTCAGGAACGGGGATGTCTGGTGGTCGCCAATCACCCCACCCTGATCGATTATGTCCTGCTGGCGTCGGTAATGCCCGAAACAGACTGTCTGGTGAAGAGCGCGCTGCTGAAGAACCCGTTCCTCAGCGGCGTAGTGCGTGCTGCGGATTATCTGGTGAACAGTCAGGCCGACGCCCTGTTACCGGCCAGTCAGCAACGCCTGGCGCAGGGCGATACGATTTTAATTTTCCCCGAAGGCACCCGCACTCGCCCCGGCGAGACCATGACGCTGCAACGCGGCGCGGCGAATATCGCCGTGCGCTGCGGCAGCGATATTCGCGTGGTGACCATCCATTGCAGCCAGCGCATGCTGGATAAAGAAAGCAAATGGTATCAGGTGCCGCCCGTAAAACCGCTGTTTACCGTCGAGGTACGCGAGCGGGTAAAGATCGACCACTTTTACGACGCAAATTTACAAGAACCGGCGCTGGCGGCAAGACAGCTAAACCGGCATCTTTTGCTTCAATTACAACCAGGTACGTTACCTCTCTCAGGAATTAATGATGCAAGCGCTTTATCTTGAAATTAAAAATCTCATCATAACAACATTGAATCTGGACGAACTGTCAACAGACGACATTGACACCGAGGCGGCGCTGTTTGGCGACGGCCTGGGGCTGGACTCGATTGATGCCCTGGAACTGGGACTGGCGGTAAAAAATCAGTACGGCGTGGTGCTGTCTGCGGAAAGTGAAGAGATGCGTCAGCACTTCTTCTCCGTCGCCACGCTGGCATCGTTCATTAATGCGCAACGTGCCTGAGGAGAGTCCGTTATGACCGATCAACACGCCATTTATAACGAAGTCTCTGCGCTGCTGGTTAAGCTGTTTGAGATAGACCCGCAGGAGATCAAACCTGAAGCGCGTCTGTACGACGATCTTGAGCTGGACAGCATTGACGCCGTCGACATGATCGTCCATCTGCAAAAGAAAACCGGTAAGAAGATCAAACCGGAAGAGTTCAAAGCCGTACGCACCGTGCAGGATGTCGTTGACGCGGTAGAACGCCTGCTTAAAGAAGCCTGATTCGCCGTGTCGGGCGTTCGCGCGTTGCCTGTGCTGACAGGCGTGCTGCTGCTTGCCTGGCCTTTCCTGATTTGGTTTGGCCTGGCGCACCACAGCCTGCAGTGGTTACTGCCGCTGATGGCACTATTGCTGTTCTTACGCTTTCGCCAGACCCGGCGACAGGCGGGTCCGTTGCGCGTCGTCACCCAGGTGGTGGCCGCAGTGGGTATCACCCTGTGCGTCGCCAGTTACCTGCTTAAAACCCATCAGCTTCTGCTGTTTTATCCGGTTGTGGTGAATGCCGTCATGCTTGCCGTTTTTGGCGGTTCGCTCTGGTCATCGATGCCCATCGTTGAACGACTGGCGCGACTGCGCGATCCCCAACTCCTGGCTGTGGCGGTGCGTTACACCCGCCGGGTGACGCAGATCTGGTGCGCCTTTTTTATCTTCAACGGCGGCGTGGCGTTGTTTACCGCCCTCCACGGCGATATGGCAATGTGGACCGCATGGAATGGCTTGATTGCCTACCTGCTGATGGGGTTACTGATGGGCAGCGAATGGCTGGTACGCCATTGGATGATGAATCGAGAATCGCAATGAAACAGACCCTGACGCTTGCCGAATGGCTCACCTCCCCCCGTCCAGCGAACACGCCTGTCGCCTGGCAGGATGAACGCCACTGGACGCTCGGTCACTTGCGCCACGATGTCGCGCAGTTAATGACACGCCTGCAACAGCAAAAAGGCGATCGCTGGGCGCTCTGTTTTGAAAACAGCTATCTGTTTATTGTCGCGCTGCTGGCGACACTGCATGCGGGGAAAACGCCCGTGATCCCGGGGCATAACCGCGTCTCTTTGCTCGACGAACAGCGGGCGTTGTTTGACGGCGTACTGAGCGATAAAACGCTCGGCTGGCAGGGGCCGCTGTGGGTGGTTAGCTCAGCAATGACGCTCAGCGATGAAGCGTGCCTCTTCCCGCCCCTGCGCCACGATGCATATGTCGAGCTGTTTACCTCCGGCTCGACGGGGCAACCGAAGCGCATCGTCAAACCCATTGCCCGTCTGGACCATGAAGCCGAACTGCTGGCGGCGCGCTTTGCCGACCGCCTGGCGGGGTGCAGAGTGGTAGCCTCCGTCGTGCCGCAGCATCTGTACGGTCTGACGTTTCGTATTTTCCTGCCAATGGCGCTCGGTCTGCCGCTGCATGCGGCCATGCTCTACTACGCGGAGCAACTGGCTGCGTTGGGTCACGAACATCGCTATGTGTTTATCAGCAGCCCGGCGTTTTTAAAACGTCTCGACCACCAGCTTCCCGCACCGCCGGTGGCAATGATTTTGTCGGCTGGCGGCATGTTACCGTGGCAGGACGTCACGCAAACCGCCGCCTGGCTGAACGTCTGGCCGGATGAAATCTACGGCAGCACCGAAACCGGTATTCTGGCCTGGCGCTATCGTCAGCAGGAGAATGTCACCTGGCTGCCCTTCCCAGGCGTGTCATTTACCGCAGAAGATGCTGCATTTCGTGTCTTTTCTCCGCTGATTGCCGACGTTAACGGTCTGCTGCTCGACGATATCCTGCAGTTTGAACCAAACGGTCAGTTCCGCCTGATGGGACGCCGTGGCCGGGTGGTCAAAATTGAAGAGAAGCGCATTTCGCTCAGCGAAGTCGAACAACGCCTGCTGGAGCTAAAGGGCATCCGCGAGGTCGCCGCCCTGCCGATCACCCGTGGTGGTCGCCAGGGCGTGGGCGTACTGCTGGTACTGGATGACGAGGCGCGCCAGCGCTGGCAGAACAGCGGTGGAAAAACCCAGGAGCTGACGTGGCGGCGAGCGCTGCTACCGTGGCTCGAGCCGGTCGCCGTACCGCGTTACTGGCGGGTTATCGACGAAATTCCGGTCAACAGTATGAATAAGCGTGTCTATGCGCAATTACAGGAGTTGTTTCATGATACCCCATGAAATTGAGCGCCATCAGGCACAGCCCCAACAGGTTGAGATCGTTTTGCATCTCGATCCTTCTCTTTTTTGGTTTAGCGGCCATTTTGCCGTGCAGCCGCTGCTGCCGGGCGTCGCGCAGATGGACTGGGTGATGCACTATGCCACCACTCTGCTCGCTCCCGGCTGGCGTTTTCACAGCATTCAGAACGTGAAGTTCCAGGCACCGCTGCTGCCGGAAAACACCGTCACGCTAACGCTGAGCTGGCAGGAAGCGCGTCAGATCCTGACGTTCAGCTATCAACGCCACGATGGCGACGCGCGCCATACCGCCAGCAGCGGGAAGATCCGGTTATGCCGTTGACCTTTTCCCCCTGCGTGCTGATCCCCTGCTATAACCACGGCGCCATGATGCCGCGTGTCCTGACACGCCTGCAGCCGTTTAATCTGCCGTGTATTGTGGTGGACGACGGCAGCGATGCCGCCACGCAGCAGGAACTGGACAGACTCGCCGAGGACACCTCCGGTCTGACCTTAATCCGTCTGGCGGAAAATGCCGGAAAAGGCGCGGCGGTGATCCGCGGATTAGAGGCGGCGGCAGAGGCCGGATTTACCCATGCCGTCCAGGTCGATGCCGACGGTCAACATGCCATTGAAGACATTCCAAAACTGCTGGAACTGGCGCAGGCCCATCCCGCCGCGCTGATCTCCGGACAGCCGATTTATGATGATTCCATTCCCCGTTCGCGTCTGTACGGGCGCTGGATAACCCATGTCTGGGTATGGATTGAAACCCTTTCCCTGCAACTGAAAGACAGTATGTGCGGCTTTCGTGTCTACCCTGTCGCCCCCACGCGCCAACTGGCGCAGCGGGTAACGCTCGGCAAGCGAATGGATTTTGACACCGAAGTAATGGTGCGTCTCTGGTGGCAGGGTACTCCCAGCTATTTTGTCCCGACTCGCGTGACCTATCCGCCGGACGGGCTGTCGCACTTCGATGCTTTCAAAGATAACTGTCGCATTTCGCTGATGCATACGCGCCTGTTCTTCGGCATGTTGCCGCGCATCCCGTCACTGCTGCTGCGTCGAACGTCGCCGCACTGGGCGCGCCAGCAGGAGGTGAAAGGGCTGTGGGGAATGCGCCTGATGCTGCTGGTCTGGCGGCTGCTGGGACGCAAAGCGTTCACCTTGCTGCTGTATCCGGTGGTCGGTGTTTACTGGCTGACGGCGTCCACCGCTCGCCGGGCCTCACAGAACTGGATCGCCCGCGTGCGTGAGCAATTGGCCGCGCGGCAGAGGCCGGTGCCGGCTAACCTCACCAGCTACCAACACTTCTTGCGTTTTGGTAACGCGATGCTCGATAAAATCGCCAGTTGGCGCGGTGAACTGCATTTTGGTCGCGACGTAGTGTTTGCGCCAGGGGCTGAAGCGGCGCTGAATGTGAGCGATCCTCGCGGCAAGCTGCTGCTGGCCTCGCACCTGGGCGATGTTGAAGCCTGTCGCGCGCTGGCGCAGTTACAGGGCAGCAAAACCATCAACGCGCTGGTGTTCAGCGATAATGCCCGCCGTTTTAAGCAGATTATGGAAGAGATGGCCCCGCAGGCCGGACTCAACCTGATGCCAGTGACCGACATCGGCCCGGACACCGCCATTGCGCTCAAAGAGAAGCTGGAGCGCGGGGAATGGATTGCTATTGTCGGCGATCGCATTGCGGTAAATCCCCAACGTGGCGGCGATTGGCGCGTCTGCTGGAGTCGTTTCATGGGGCAAGCCGCCCCGTTCCCGCAGGGGCCATTTATCCTCGCCTCGATTTTGCGCTGCCCGGTGGATCTCCTCTTTGCCCTGCGTCAGCAGGAGAAGCTGTGCATTCACTGCGAGCCGTTCGCCAATCCGCTGCTCTTGCCGCGCGCCGAACGCCAGCAGGCGCTACAGCAGACCATCGACCGCTATGCCGAACGTCTTGAACATTACGCGTTACAGTCGCCGCTCGACTGGTTTAACTTTTTCGATTTCTGGCAATTGCCGGAACCCAAAAACAAGGAGTAAAGGGTGCTGAACGATCCCCGCTTTACGGCTGAAGTCGAGCTGACCATTCCGTTTCATGACGTCGACATGATGGGCGTGGCGTGGCACGGCAACTACTTCCGCTACTTCGAAATTGCCCGCGAAGCGCTGCTTAACCAGTTCGACTACGGCTACCGCCAGATGAAAGCCTCCGGCTACCTGTGGCCCGTGGTGGATACCCGCGTGAAATACCGCCATCCGCTGACCTTTGAGCAGCGCATTCGCGTGCGGGCGCGTCTGGAAGAGTTCGAAAACCGCCTGCGCATTGGCTATGAAATTTTCGATGCCGAAAGCGGGAAACGCGCAACGACGGGCTACACCATTCAGGTCGCGGTGGAAGAGAAAAGCCGCGAAATGTGCTTCGTCTGCCCGGACATTCTGTTTGAACGAATGGGGGTGACGCCATGAGGTTTCTGCCGCTGCTGGCACTGCTCGTCAGCCCGTTCGTCAGCGCCCTGACACTGGATGAACTGCAACAGCGCTTTACCGAACAGCCGGTGATCCGCGCGCATTTCGATCAAACCCGGACGATAAAAGATCTGCCGCAGCCGCTGCGATCCGCAGGAACGATGTTGATCGCCCGCGACCAGGGGCTTTTGTGGGATCAAACCCGTCCGTTCCCGATGCAATTGCTGCTGGACGATACGCGAATGGTGCAGGCCATCAACGGTCAGCCGCCGCAGACTATCACCGCCGATAACAACCCGCAGATGTTCCAGTTTAACCACCTACTGCGCGGGCTGTTTCAGGCCGACCGCAAAGTGCTGGAGCAAAACTTCCGCGTGGAGTTTGCAGATCGCGGAGAGGGCCGCTGGACGCTACGCCTGACACCTGTCACCACGCCACTGGATAAGATCTTTGCCACCATCGACCTGGCCGGAAAAACCTATCTGGAACGTATTGAGCTAAACGACAAACAGGGCGACCGCACGGATATCGTGCTTTCCCAACACCAACTGACGCCTGCGCAACTGACTGATGACGAACGCCAACGCTTTGCCGCCCAGTAAACGCCCCGCGCTGTTATGGGGAATCGCCTGCATCATGATGCTGGGCGTGTTGCTGATATTGCTGCCTCAGGCGCGGCTCAACAGCAGCGTGCTGGCGATGCTGCCAAAACAGGCGCTGGGGGCGATTCCGCCTGCCCTGAATGACGGCTTTATGCAGCGTCTTGACCGCCAGCTGGTCTGGCTGGTCAGTCCCGGTAAAAAGGCGGACCCGACAATCGCCCGTAACTGGCTGGCGATGCTGCAACAATCACAGGCGCTGGCTGAGGTAAAAGGCCCAATGGATGCCAACAGCCAACAGGCGTGGGGCGCGTTCTTTTGGCAGCACCGCAACGGTTTGATCGACCCGCAAACTCGCGCCCGTCTACAAAACGGCGGCGACGCGCAGGCGCAATGGATCCTGTCTCAGCTCTATTCCGCGTTTTCCGGCGTCAGCGGTAAAGAGCTGCAAAACGACCCGCTAATGCTGATGCGCGGCTCACAGCTGGCGATGGCTGAAAACGGTCAGCGTCTGCGGCTGATGGACGGCTGGCTGGTGGCGCAGGACCGCGAGGGAAATTACTGGTATCTGCTGCATGGCGAACTGGCCGGTTCGTCGTTCGATATGCAACAGACGCATCATCTGGTGACCACGCTCAGCGCGCTTGCAGAGGCGCTGAAAGCGCGCTATCCCCAGGCGCAGCTACTGTCGCGTGGCACGGTATTCTACAGCGATTACGCCAGCCAACAGGCAAAACAGGATGTCTCCACGCTTGGCGTGGCGACAGTGCTGGGCGTGCTGCTGCTGATTGTCGCGGTGTTCCGCTCGCTGCGCCCGCTGCT
>NZ_JBFWLF010000061.1:0-17436 GCF_050252275.1 Citrobacter sp.
CGGACCGAACGGCCAGCAGTGCTCAGTAAAGGGGAAGGCTAATGCCAGGCGTTTCGCGCACTCGTGCAGCGTTTTTTCGTCCATTACTTTTCCTCGCGGGTGAGGGCGCGACACATGGCTTCAAAACCCAGAGAAATAAACTCTTCAGCGCGAGCCGGTTCACGGGCGGCAAATTCCATTGTCGTTTCTGCCAGCGTTAAAAACAGCGCATCGCCGAAGGCGCGATATTCATCGGACATAAAGACCGGTAGCACCGAGCGGTGACAGAGATCGCGCAGTTCAGGAAACATATCGTCGGCTTTTTGCTCCGTCTCTTTGGTGATTTTTTCACTGACGGCCAGTTGGCGAATGGCGCGATGCCCCTGCGTATGGTTTATCCCCCAACTGATATAACTGCGCCAGATATAAAAGGTCAGCGCTTTGGCATCGGTCAGTGAACGATCCAGATTGGCGATCATCGACTGGCAGAGACTCTGTTTAAGATGAAGATACAGTTCGTTGATTAACTCGTCTTTGGTTGCGAAATAGCGAAACAATGTCCCTTCCGCCACGCCAGCATTGCGGGCAATCACTGCGGTTGATGCCGCGATCCCGGACTGCGCAATAGCCGTGGTAGCTGCTTCCAGTAATGCCTTTTTTTTGTCTTCACTCTTCGGACGAGCCACTACACTTTACCCTTTAGTTGGTCTAAAAATGTGATTGAAACACGGCGTATGCAGCGCCGCAACGGTGAATGTCAAAGATTGAAAATCATCTTGACGAGAAACATCTGATTTCTATAATGAGTGCTTACTCACTCATAATCAAGGGTGCGTCGCGCAAACCATCGGACAGGCGCGCGTTTTCAGGTCAGGATATGAAGCGTCTCACAGTTTGCGTGGTTGTTATTATGCTCATTGCCAGTGGAGCAACGTTACCGTTTGTCCTTAATGCTGGCTTCGGCCAGGCGCCACAGGGCGCTCAGCTTAGCCAGGTTGAACAATCTGCACACTACCGGGACGGGCAATTCCATAATCAGATACCGACGCCGGGCTATACCGGAAACAAAAGTATGCTCGCGGCGTTGTGGGAGTTTCTGGTCGCGAAGCGTGAGAATGCGCGCCCCGCTCAACCGCTGCCGCTGGTTGCGACCGATCTTGCCAGTCTGCCGGTCACTGAAGACACCCTAATCTGGCTCGGGCATTCGTCGTGGTATCTGCAACTGGACGGCAAACGTATTCTGATTGATCCGGTGCTCAGCAGTTATGCTGCGCCGTTTTCCTTCCTCAATAAGGCTTTCGCAGGAGACTATCCGTGGACGGCGCAGGCGATGCCAGAGATCGACCTGCTGATCATTTCGCACGACCACTATGACCATCTGGACTACGCCACCATCAAGGCGTTAATGCCCAAAGTGAAGCGCGTGCTTACACCGCTGGGCGTCGGTTCGCATCTGCGTTATTGGGGAATGAATAGCGACATCATTGAAGAGCGCGACTGGAATCAGTCCGTGCGAATTGACGATTCGCTGATGATTCACGTTCTGCCTGCGCGGCATTTTTCCGGCCGCGGCATTAAGCGCAACCAGACGCTGTGGGCCAGTTTTCTGTTCGAAACGCCGGAACAGAAAATTTACTACAGCGGTGATTCTGGCTACGGGCCACATTTCCGGGCCATCGGCGAACAGTTTGGCGGCATCGATCTCGCCATCCTGGAGAACGGTCAATATGACCAGGACTGGAAGTACATTCATATGATGCCGGAAGAGACCGCGCAGGCGGCCCAGGATTTGCGGGCAAAAGCGATATTGCCCGGTCATGCCGGACGCTTTGTGCTGGCTAAACATACCTGGGATGACCCTTATAAACGGCTGGCGCTGGCCAGTCGACATAAAGCGTACCGTCTGCTCACGCCGATGCAGGGTGAACCGGTAAAACTGGATGATCCGGCGCAGCCGTTCACCGTCTGGTGGGAGCGGACCTCACATTTGCAGGAGAGGAGTTCCGAATGACCATTTCTGCTCAGGTTATCGACACGATTGTCGAGTGGATAGATGATAATTTGAATCAGCCGCTGCGCATTGACGACATTGCGCGCCACGCGGGGTATTCCAAATGGCATCTGCAGCGTCTATTTTTACAGTACAAAGGGGAGAGTCTGGGACGCTACATTCGTGAGCGTAAACTGCTGCTCGCGGCGCGGGATCTGCGTGAGTCCGACGAAAAAGTGTATGACATTTGTCTGCGCTACGGGTTTGATTCTCAACAGACCTTTACCCGTATTTTCACCCGCACGTTTAACCAGCCGCCGGGCGCCTACCGCAAAGAAAATCACAGTCGGGCACACTGATCTCCCTGAAAAACACTTTCTTTGGCAAAACATCCCCTCACTCTGGATTAAAAACATAAGTGAGGGGCATGAGGGATATTTGCCAATAATGGGCGATTTACGATAAATAGCCTGAGGGGTTTTATTGGTATGTCAGATTGAATGTCGCTGTCGCATTTGCTTGTCCGGCCCGTACTTTATCTTTGGTCTGAATATAGCGGGCGGTAATGGGGAACGACTCCTGGCCGCCAGCTGAGCGTTTAAGATTAAGCATCTTATTCAGTTCCAGTGGCGTATCGTTGTACAGTAACTGCACGCCGATCCCCGAGGCAACCTTGTCATCACCCTGGTTACTGAGCTCGAGCACGCTGTCGTCCGTGGTATCAGGGTTTTGTGCGCCGGTTAACGTCACATTGATATTGGCGTCCGCGTCACAGTCGAGTTTCAGGTCGGCCGTGCTGCTTTGCTGTGAATGGGTACCCAACTGGGTAAACTGGTCGGCCTGCACATCCCCAATGGGGAACGCGAGATTAGGACCGGACTGTATGTCGCAGGCGAGCGCAGTGACGCTGCCGTTGACAAGATTCCATTTTGATACCGGCAAGGTATAGGCAGAGCCGGGCCCCTCGCCCACTGACCAGCTCATTATTACGCCGGTGTTGAGTACGCCAGATTGTGCTCTCTCCTCCGTTTTGACCAGTTCGACCACCCCGGAGGACAGATCCTGCCACTGACCTTTAGGCGTGAGATGTTCATTGCGGATCGTGCCGTATTGAGTGGTAACGCGAATGCCAATGCCGGGAACGTTGGTTTCGTAAACACCGGAAAGGGAAGTGGCTTTCGAAAAGATGCCGGTATCCCATAAGCCGTTTGTCTCCTCATCACATTTGGCCCCAAATGTTGTGAACGTCTGATTAGCGACCTTCACAGGAGTGCCAGCGGGCGTGTCACGCTGAACAATGGTATTTCCCAGATCGACAGAGAGTTCTAGATACTTACCCACAACGATTTTGCATTCGGCATAAGCTAAATTCGGCAATAAAATAGCCAGTAATAAAACTAAACCAGAAGTGTTAATTCTCATCTAAAAAATCCGAAAACAATATAGTTGTGAGATTTTATACACGGTTTGTAAAACATCAAAAACTACATTGTCCTAATATGGATTCTGCAAGAGAGTTGTGAAAATAGGTTAGATATTCAGAACGATAGCAGTTGAGGTTCAATGCTTCTGCGGGAAATGGTCAAGATTTATAGAGAGTTATTAGACTTAATGAAAATGGCTCGGGAATGACTATTGAGAGATCGTTGTGAAAAATACTCTGTGGATTATAACTAACCCCGTCGGTTTTTATTGATACGTCAGATTGAGGGTCGCCGTCGCATTTGCTTGCCCGGCCCGTACTTTATCTTTGGTCTGAATATAACGGGCGGTAATGGGGAACGACTCCTGGTCGCCAGCCGAGCGTTTAAGATTAAGCATCTTATTCAGTTCCAGTGGCGTATCGTTGTACAGTAACTGCACGCCGATCCCCGCGGCAACCTTGTCATCACCCTGGTTACTGAGCTCGAGCACGCTGTCGTCCGCGGTATCAGGGTTTTGTGTGCCGGTTAACGTCACATTGATATTGGCGTCCGCGTCACAGTCGAGTTTCAGGTTGGCCGTGCTGGTTTGCTGTGAATGGGTACCCAACTGGGTAAACTGGTCGGCCTGTACATCCCCAATGGGAAACGCGAGGCTGTTAGCGGACTGTATGGCGCAGGCAAGCACAGTGATGCTGCCGTTGACGAGATTCCATTTCCCCATTGGCAGGGTATAGGCAGAGCCGGGGCCATCGCCCACTGCCCAGCTCATTATCATGCCGTTGTTAAGTATGCCGGATTGCGCTTTTTCCTCCATTTTGACCAGTTCAACCACCCCTGTGGACATAGACTGCCTCAAACCCAGTGGCGTGAGGTGTTCCATACGAATCGTGCCAAATTCAGTGGTAACACGAATGCCAATGCCGGGAACGTTGGTTTCGTAAACGCCAGGGAGAGAGGTGGTCTTCGAAAAGATGCCGGTATCAAATAAACCGTTTGTGCCGTTATCACAGTACGCGCTAACTTCCGGGAACAGCAGGTAATAAGCTGTCAGGACGGTACCGGCAGGCGTATCTCGCTGAACAACAGTATTACCCAGATCGACAGAGTCTTCCTTATACTCACCCGAATAAAAGATGCATTCGGCATAAGCTAAATTCGGCAATATAATAGCCAGTAATGAAATTATATTAGTAACTATGATTCTCATCTAAAAAATCCGAAAACAATATAGTTTTAAGATTTTATACACGGCTTGTAAAATATCAAAAACTACATTGTCCTAATATGGACAATGCAAAAGTGTTGTGGAAATACGTCAGGTATTCAGAACGATAGCAGTTGAGATTGAATGCTTTTGCAGCAAATAGTCAAGATTTACAGTGAGTTATTAGACTTGATGAAAATGGCTCGGGAATGACTATCGTTGTGAAAAATACTCTGTTGATAACTAACCCCGTCGGTTTTTATTGATACGTCAGATTGAGGGTCGCCGTCGCATTTGCTTGTCCGGCCCGTACTTTATCTTTGGTCTGAATATAACGGGCGGTAATGGGGAACGACTCCTGGCCGCCAGCCGAGCGTTTAAGATTAAGCATTTTATTCAGTTCCAGTGGCGTATCGTTGTACAGTAACTGCACGCCGATCCCCGAGGCAACCTTGTCGTCGCCCTGGTTACTGAGCTCGAGCACGCTGTCGTCCGTGGTATCCGGGTTTTGTGTGCCGGTTAACGTCACATTGATATTGGCGTCCGCGTCACAGTCGAGTTTCAGGTCGGCCGTGCTGGTTTGCTGTGAATGGGTACCCAACTGGGTAAACTGGTCGGCCTGCACATCCCCAATGGGGAACGCAAGGCTGTTACCGGACTGTATGGCGCAGGCGAGCACAGTGATGCTGCCGTTGACAAGATTCCATTTCGACACCGGCATGGTATAGGCAGATCCGGGGCCATCGCCCACTGACCAGCTCATTATTACGCCGGTGTTGAGTACGCCAGACTGCGCTCTCTCCTCCGTTTTGACCAGCTCGACCACTCCGGAGGACAGATCCTGCCACTGACCTTTTGGCGTGAGATGTTCATTGCGAATGGTGCCGTATTGAGTGGTAACGCGAATGCCAATGCCGGGAACGTTGGTTTCGTAAACACCGGGAAGGGAAGTGGCTTTCGAAAAGATGCCGGTATCCCATAAGCCGTTTGTCCCCTCATCACATTCGGGGCCAAATTTGGTGAACGTCTGATTAGCGACTTTCACAGGAGTGCCTACGGGCGCGTCACGCTGAATAATGGTATTTCCCAGATCGACAGAGAGTTCATGATATTCACCCGAATAAAAGAAACATGCCGCGTATGTTAAATTCGGCAATAAGATAACCAGTAATAAAATTATTTGGGAAATAAAGATTCTCATCAAAAAGTTCCGTAAACAATATTTATGAAATTTTATACGTGTTTTACAAAAAAGCAAAAGTTAATTTGTCCAAAGCAGGACTGGTTGGGTTTCTTGATAAATGCATTAAATTCAAATGGATATGAATTATTGTCGAGTGATTGCTTGCATTGAATGACGTGAGTACCTATTTGATGAATAAAGCGTCTTTATACGGGGCAGGCGGCGTGAAGATGAATCATCGAGGCGGGAATATTTATTATCATAAGATTTAACTTATTGAAGATAATTGCGTATTGGTTAACCTGTCTTGCTGAATTTGTGGTCGGTTCAGACTCCGTTGATATTATCGGCTGAACATCTTGTGATAACGCCTTGCCCGCAAATATTGTTGCAAATTATTTCCGTTTATCCTGGCACAGGCAGACCTGTTTCATCAGAAATCGTGAGGTAATGAAGATGGCGTGGCGTGGTTTTACTGCGCAGGTCGGGAACGATGTTGGTGCTGGCAATCCCGTATTCACTTTCTTAATTTAGGGGCGCAGGGAAAAAAAGCGATGCGTCAGCCTTCATCCCTTATCCAGCGGACATGACTACGCAGGGTGGTGCGAAGCGCTGGTCTACGGCAGGTGGGATTGCACCGGCTTAGTGAGCCAGCGAAAACCAACGACGCCACACGTAGCGAATCACGAAATATTCAACAGCGCCCAGCGCTAAGAACCACAGGCAGAACAGCAGCGTATAGAGCTGGTTGAGATCCATCAGATGAAAGGTCGCAACCAGCTTTTGTGCCAGCACCAGGCCCAGCGAAGGCGCGGGAAGCAGCAGGCAGGAGAGAAAGGCCATCAGCAGAATACCGGCGACGGTCATTAGTGATTCAAGCGGGTGTTTCATGGCAATGTTAAACGTGAGTTAAAAAAGCCATTGTCCGGGATCTTCACCGTTAACGCAAACCGGCGCCGCTTACCCGGCCCAAATCTCACAATGTTTTTTCACCAGCCCGATGAGCGATCCGCCATCGCTGACAAACTCACGCATTTTCTGTGCTTCGCTGGCACCCTGTTTAACCTGCCGGGTCAGGGCTTCAATCGCGCTTGCGGCACCGACTTTATCAGCGGACGGCGCAACTTTTTCCAGCAGGCGCAGCGTGTCCTCTGAAAGCGAATGATGGTCGCCGGTATGCACGTCGGTCAGAATCCCCTCCAGCCCGTAGCGACAGGCCTGAAAACGGTTGAATTTATACAGCAGATAGTCACGCTCCTGATGTTTAAACGGTCGTTCCGTCAGTAGCCAGTGCGCGGTTGCCTGAATTAAACCGGCCATGTTGATCGCATGGCTGAGGGTGAGCGGCGTATCCATCACCCGCACTTCGACCGTGCCAAAATGCGGGCTGGGGCGAATATCCCAGTGCAAATCTTTAATGCTGTCGATCATGTTTGTATAGCTGAGGCGACGGAATAACCCTTCAAACTCCTGCCAGTTGCTGACCCACGGCATGGGACCGTTATCCGGGAAACCAGAGAAGATATTCAGCCGCGACGAGGCAAAGCGGGTGTCGGAACCCTGCATATAAGGTGAAGCCGCCGAGAGTGCAATAAAATGCGGGACAAAGTGCGACAGCCCGTGCAGCAGGTAAATCGCATCATCTCCGCTGGCGCAGCCGACGTGAACATGCTGGCCAAATACGGTGGCCTGCTGAATGAGATAGCCAAAGTTTTCCAGCGTGCGTTGATAGCGTTCGTTATCGCATACTTCCTGGCGCTGCCATTTCTGAAACGGATGCGTACCACCGCCGCAAATTTCGAGGTGATGGTCAGCCGCCGCTTGCAGGATCACCTGTTGCATCGCGGAAAACTGTGCCGCCGCCTGATCGATACTGTGGCAAACGTCAGTCGCCATCTCCAGCATGCTTTCGGTGATATCGTGCTTCACTTCGCCGGCGTGCACCCGGTCTTTCACTGCGGCAATCAGCGTCGAAGAGTCCTGGCTCAGATCATATCCCGGCGGATTAACCACCTGCATTTCCAGTTCAATGCCGAGGGTGTACGGTTCAGAGACGTGAAAATCGGGTAGTGGCATAGTGTTCGCTTCTCCTTTGATTTGTCAGATGAGTATAGAAGTGAGCGCGGGTTTCGGCGTGGTGGAAGAAATCTGAATCCGGTGCTTTGAAGGCGCATCGGGAACTGCTATAACCAAATTTTATCCTTGTGTAAGGAGTAATCGGTGCCGGAAATAAATGAATACGGTCAGACGGTGGGCGATGCGCTACCGGACTGGCATGGCGCGTCCGTTCTGCAACGGACGGTGCTGGAAGGTCGCTGGTGTCGCCTTGAGCCGCTCGATCCTGAACGTCATGCCGCCGATTTGTTCGACGCTTATGCGCAGGCAGACGACGAGCGAGACTGGACGTGGCTGGCAAGCCGTCGACCCGATAGCGTTGCGGCGACGTTCCACTGGCTCAGTGGAAAAGCGAATGATGACGCGCTGGTACCTTTCACCGTGGTGGATATCCGCGCAGAACGTGCGGTGGGGTTAGTCTGCTTTATGGCGATCGAACGCGAGCACGGCAGCGTTGAAATCGGCCATGTCACCTGGTCGCCGCGGATGAAAAATAGCGTACTGGGCACAGAAGCCGTCTGGCTGCTGTTGCGCTACGCCTTCGCACAGGGATATCGCCGGGTGGAGTGGAAATGTGATTCTCTCAACCTGGCGTCGCGCCGGGCGGCAGAGCGCCTGGGATTTGTCTTTGAAGGCCGCTTTCGCCAGAAAATTGTCCGCAAAGGCCGCAACCGGGACAGCGACTGGCTATCAATGATTGATGGCGAGTGGCCTGAGTGTGACCGCGCATTGCAGCGCTGGTTAGCGGCGGAGAATTTTGACGCGCAGGGCCAGCAGATCAAAACGCTGGCCCAGTGTCGACAGTAATATGCTTAACGTCGCGCCGGTTTGCGTACCGGCGCGTCGCCTGCCATGTAATAATGCGCTGTACTTTTCGCCAGCGGAGCGCGTCCGCGAATGGCATCGGCAATTTTCTCGCCAATCATAATGGTCGTTGCATTCAGATTGCCGGTGATAATTTGCGGCATGATCGACGCATCCACGACGCGCAGATTCTCAACGCCATGCACTTTCCCTTCACCGTCGACCACTGCCATCTCGTCAAAGCCCATTTTACAGGTGCCGCAGGGGTGAAACGCCGTCTCCGCATGTTCGCGCACAAATGCGTCCAGCTGTTCGTCAGTCTGACACGCGATGCCGGGGCTGATCTCTCGCCCACGGAATTTATCCAGCGCCGGCTGGTTGATGATTTCCCGCGTGATACGAATCGCATCGCGGAACTCCTGCCAGTCTTGTTCTGTTGACATGTAGTTAAACAGAATCGCCGGATGTTCGCGTGGGTCGCGGGATTTCAGATGGACGTGACCGCGGCTCGGCGAGCGCATTGACCCGACGTGGCACTGGAAACCATGTTCTTTCACTGCGTTAGAACCGTTGTAATTGATCGCTACCGGCAGGAAATGGTACTGAATGTTCGGCCAGGCAAAGGCTTCACGGCTGCGGATGAATCCTCCCGCTTCGAAGTGATTACTCGCGCCGATACCGGTTCCGCCAAACAGCCATTCAGCGCCAATCTTCGGCTGATTCCACCATTGCAGAGCGGGGTAAAGCGACACGGGCTCTTTACACTCATATTGCAGGTACATTTCAAGATGATCCTGCAGATTTTCCCCGACGCCGGGCAGGTGGTGAACCAGTGGGATTGCAAAGGCCTTTAACAACGCAGCATCACCCACGCCGGAGCGTTGCAGGATCTGCGGTGAAGCAATCGCCCCTGCGCACAGCAGCACTTCTTTGTTTGCCCTGGCGCGGGTCGGGATCGTGCTGTCGCCTTCCAGCCACTCCACGCCGACGGCTTTTTTGCCGTCAAAGACGATGTGGTCAGTCAGCGCATGGGTCACAATGGTGAGGTTAGGGCGTTTTCTCGCCTGATCCAGGTAGCCTCGCGCGGTGCTGGCGCGCCGTCCCTGAGGCGTGACGGTACGATCCATTGGGCCAAAACCTTCCTGCTGATAGCCGTTCAGGTCGTCTGTCCGCGGATAGCCTGCCTGAACGCCCGCCTCGATCATCGCTTCAAAGAGCGGATTCACGCCCGGTTTTGAGGTGGTCACGCTGACCGGGCCGTCGCCGCCGTGATAGTCATTGGCACCAATATCGCGCGCTTCTGCTTTACGGTAATAGGGCAGGCAGTTGAGGTAACTCCAGTGTTCGAGCCCGGGCGCTTGCGCCCAGTTGTCGAGATCCATTGCATTGCCACGCACGTAGCACATGCCGTTAATCAGCGAGGAGCCACCGAGCCCTTTTCCGCGTCCGCATTCCATCCGGCGGTAGTTCATATGCGGTTCGGGTTCGGTTTCGTAGGCCCAGTTGTAGCGTTTTCCCTGTAACGGAAAGGCGAGTGCCGCCGGCATCTGGGTACGGAAATCCGCACGGTAATCCGGGCCGCCCGCTTCCAGCAGCAGAACGGTGGTATTGCTGTCTTCTGTCAGTCGTGTAGCCAGTACGTTACCGGCAGAGCCGGCACCAATAATGATGTAGTCAAAATGCAATGAAACCTCCTGGTTAAAATACGGACTGGAAGGGGGCCATCTCGAGCTGGATGGACTTCACCTGGGTGTAGCTTTGTAGTGTCATCAGGCCATTTTCGCGGCCAATACCGGAATGTTTGTAGCCGCCAACCGGCATTTCGGCAGGGGATTCCCCCCAGGTGTTGATCCAGCAGATCCCTGCTTCAAGCTGGTGGATGACGCGATGGGCGCGGTTGAGATCCTGAGTGACCACACCCGCCGCCAGACCGTAATCAGTGTCGTTGGCGCGACGAATAACCTCGTCTTCACTCTCGTAAGTCAGAATGGACATCACCGGTCCAAAGATTTCCTCGCGCACGATGGTCATGTCGTCGCGGCAGTCGGTAAACACCGTTGGCGCGACCCAGGCTCCCTCATCGAACGCGTTTCCCGTCAGTACCTCTCCGCCGCACAGCAGCGTTGCACCTTCTTTTTTACCGCTTTCGATATAGCGCAGGACGTTTTCGCGATGCGCAAAGCTGACCAGCGGGCCAAAATTGGTAGCGGGATCAAACAGATCGCCTGCGCGGATCCGCGCCACGCGGGACAAAATGGTCTGCTCAAACGCACTTTTCATCCGCGCCGGAATGAACACGCGGGTTCCGTTGGTGCAGACCTGACCGGAGCTATAGAAATTTGCCATCATCGCGATGTCTGCGGCGAGATTAACGTTAGCATCCTCGAAAACGATCAGCGGCGATTTGCCGCCCAGCTCCATCGTCACCGCTTTCAGCGACGAGGCGGCCGCGTTTGCCATCACTTTTTTACCGCTGGCGACGCCGCCGGTGAAGGACACTTTGGCGATGCCCGGATGGTCAGTCAGATAGTGGCCCGTTTCTGCGCCTTCGCCCGGCAGGACATTAAAGACGCCGTCCGGCAGACCCGCTTCGCTGTAGATTTCTGCCAGCTTCAGGGCAGTCAGCGGGGTGACTTCGCTGGGTTTGAAGATCATCGCATTACCCGCCGCCAGCGCCGGTGCGGATTTCCACAGCGCGATTTGAATCGGGTAGTTCCATGCGCCAATCCCGGCGACAACGCCCAGCGGCTCGCGGCGGGTGTAGACGAACGCGGTCTCGCGCAGCGGGAGTTGGCTCCCTTCCAGCGCGGGAATCAACCCGGCGTAGTATTCCAGTACGTCTGCGCCGGTGACGATATCGACGCTGGCGGTTTCGCTGAACGGTTTGCCGGTATCGAGCGTTTCCAGTCTCGCCAGTTCATCATTGCGTTCGCGCAGAATCTCCACAGCACGGCGCAGAATGCGCGAGCGCTCCATTGCGGTCATCGCCGCCCAGATTTTTTGTCCGCGCTGAGCACTTTTTACCGCGCGATCGACATCCTCACGTCCGGCGGCCTGGACGGTTGCCAGGGCTTCACCCGTGGCCGGGTTGATCGTCTCGAAAGTCCGACCGCTGGTGGCGTTGGTATAGCCACCATCAATGTAAAGCTGTTGTTCTGCCATTCGGGACATGCATTCTCCTCGGTGAGTCAGTGGCTTTTGGGTAAGTGCTGCCTGATGAAATGGGTGGTCAGCGCTTGCGCAAGACTGAGATTAAACGGCTTACCGCTTAGCGCGGCGCGTAGCCACAGCCCGTCGATCAGCGCCGCAAGTCCATAGCCCGCCTGCTGCGCCTGTTCACGCGGCAGTTCGCGCGTAAATTCGTACACAATGTTCGACAACAGACGTTTACTGGCGACCTGTTGCAGGCGATACAGCATCGGCTGGTGCATGCTGCTGGCCCAGAATGCCAGCCAGGCCTTCATTGCGGCGTGGCTTATCTGGGTCTCGTCAAAGTTTCCCGCCACGATGGCGCGCAATCGCAACTCGGCGCGTGCTCCCTGTAACGCATGGAGTCGATGCAAAACGGCATAACGCAGCTGGCTGGTGATGTCGCGCATCGTTGCCTCCAGCAATCCATTCTTATCCTTAAAGTAATGGCTAATGATCCCGGTTGAAACACCGGCACGACGGGCGATTTGCGCAATCGTCGCATCGTGCATCCCGACTTCATTAATCGCTTCCAGCGTAGCGTCGATCAGCTGTCTGCGCCGAAGGGTTTGCATCCCCAGTTTGGGCATGTTGCGGCTCCATTCATCAGTAATGTTTATGTATTTAACCTTTTATTGATTGAACGTTCAATATAAATGTGTCTTAATTGTTGCGAATTTGATTTCAAATAGTTACAAGAAAAGTGAGGATAATTGATGTCAGACCTTCCGCAGAGCAGAGAAAAGGACAAAATCAATCCGGTGGTGTTTTACACCTCCGCCGGGCTGATTTTGTTGTTTTCCCTGACCACCCTCTTTTTTAGTGATTTCTCCGCCGTCTGGATTGGCCGGACCCTGAACTGGGTCTCGAAAACCTTTGGCTGGTACTACCTGCTGGCGGCCACGCTGTACATCGTCTTTGTTGTTTTCATTGCCTGTTCGCGTTTTGGCTCGGTAAAGCTCGGCCCGGAGCAGTCGAAACCGGAGTTCAGCCTGCTCAGTTGGGCGGCCATGCTCTTCGCCGCCGGGATTGGTATCGACCTGATGTTCTTCTCTGTGGCGGAGCCGGTGACGCAATATATGCAGCCACCCGAAGGGGCAGGGCAGACCATTGAAGCGGCGCGCCAGTCGATGGTCTGGACGTTGTTCCACTACGGCCTGACCGGCTGGTCGATGTATGCCCTGATGGGCATGGCGCTGGGTTACTTTAGCTATCGCTATAACCTGCCGCTGACCATCCGTTCTGCGCTGTATCCTATCTTCGGTAAACGCATCAACGGACCGATTGGGCATAGTGTCGATATCGCCGCTGTCATCGGAACTATTTTTGGTATCGCCACGACGCTGGGTATTGGTGTGGTTCAGCTCAACTACGGTCTGAGCGTGTTGTTTGATATCCCGGATTCGATGGCGGCGAAAGCAGCGCTGATTGTCTTGTCGGTGGTCATCGCCACGATTTCGGTCACTTCCGGGGTGGATAAGGGCATCCGCGTACTTTCAGAGCTTAATGTTCTGCTGGCGTTGGGGCTGATCCTGTTTGTGCTGTTTATGGGCGACACCTCGTTCCTGCTTAATGCGCTGGTGCTCAATGTGGGCGACTATGTGAATCGCTTTATGGGGATGACGCTCAACAGCTTTGCGTTTGATCGCCCGGTTGAGTGGATGAACAACTGGACGCTGTTTTTCTGGGCGTGGTGGGTGGCCTGGTCGCCGTTTGTCGGCCTGTTCCTCGCGCGAATCTCACGTGGGCGTACCATCCGTCAGTTTGTCTTCGGTACGTTGATTATTCCGTTCACCTTTACTCTGCTGTGGCTGTCGGTGTTCGGCAACAGCGCGTTGTATGAAATTATCCACGGCGATGCGGGCTTTGCCCAGGAAGCGATGGTGCATCCGGAGCGCGGATTCTATAGCCTGCTGGCACAATATCCGGCATTCACGTTTAGCGCTTCCGTCGCTACCATCACCGGTCTGCTGTTTTATGTGACGTCAGCCGATTCCGGCGCGCTGGTGCTGGGAAACTTCACCTCGAAGCTGAAGGATATCAACAGCGATGCGCCAAACTGGATCCGTATCTTCTGGTCGGTGGCCATCGGGCTGCTGACCCTGGGAATGCTGATGACGAACGGAATTTCAGCCCTGCAGAACACCACGGTGATCATGGGCCTGCCGTTCAGCTTTGTGATTTTCTTTGTGATGGCCGGGTTGTATAAATCGCTCAAGGTAGAAGATTATCGCCGCGAGAGCGCCAGCCGCCATACCGCGCCGCGCCCCATGGGCGTGCAGGATCGGTTGAGCTGGAAAAAACGCCTCTCGCGGCTGATGAACTATCCCGGCACACGCTACACCCGCGAGATGATGAAAACAGTCTGTTATCCGGCGATGGAAGAGGTTGCTCAGGAACTGCGGTTGCGTGGCGCGAGGGTGGAATTGCAAAGTATGCCACCAGAAGAAGGGGACAATCTTGGTCACCTCGACCTGCTGGTGCATATGGGCGATGAACGTAACTTTATCTATCAGATCTGGCCTCAGCAGTATGCCGTGCCTGGTTTCACCTACCGTGCGCGCAGCGGGAAATCGACCTATTACCGGCTGGAGACCTTCCTGCTGGAAGGCAGCCAGGGCAATGACCTGATGGACTACAGCAAAGAGCAGGTGATTACCGATATCCTCGACCAGTACGAACGTCATCTGAACTTCATTCATCTCGATCGTGAAGCGCCAGGAAATGGCGTGTTGTTCCCGGGCATGTAGGACGAGATAAACGAAGAAGTAGCCGTTATGCGGGGAGTTATCCCCGCATATCCGCGAGTCAGGTCTGGATGAGACGGCACCGCTTAATCGCCTCGCCCGCAGTCTGTCCTGGCTGCGGGCGATTATCTGTCTACCAGCAGATAAATCCGCCATCCACAACGAGATCGACGCCAGTACAGAACGAAGCCGCATCGCTGGCGAGGAACAGCGCCGGACCTGCCATCTCCTCTACTTTTGCCATGCGCTGTATTGGTGTCTGACTTTCAAATTCACGTGTCTGATGAACCATCTCAGGACGAGTGTTCATCGGCGTGGCGGTGTATCCCGGGCTGATGGAGTTCACACGAATGCCTTTTTCAATCCATTCCATTGCCAGGCTCTTCGAAAGGTGAATAACCCCCGCTTTAGAACTATTGTAATGCGCCTGTTCAAGGCCTCTGTTGACGATGATCCCGGACATGGAGGCGATGTTGATGATAGATCCGCCGCCGGATTCGAGCATCAGTTCCGCTTCCGCTTTGCAGGAGTTCCAGACGCCCGTGAGGTTGATGTCAATAACGCGCTGCCACTGTTCGCTTTCCATTTCCAGGGCCGGGTTAGCGTTGGCAATACCGGCAGCGTTCACCGCGATATCCAGACGACCAAACCGTTCTTTGGTCAGGGCAACGGCGGCGCGAAGGTCGCTAAGCTGACGAACATCACCCGTATAGAGTGCCGACTGCCCCCCCATCGCGTCGATATGATTAGCGGTCTCTTTCAATCCGCCGTCTTCACGCAGATCAAAACAGACGACCCGTGCACCCGCGCTGGCCAGCGCCCAGGCAATGGTCTGACCGATGCCGCTACCTGCGCCCGTGACGAAAGCGACGCGTCCTTGCAGGTTAAACAGTTGTTGAGCAAAATCTTTTGCGATCATAGTGATAACTCTCTTCATCAATACCCTGGCGGGTATTACGACATAATCAGGCCACCATCAATATTGATGGTTTGTCCGGTAAGATAGCGCGCATCGTCAGAGGCCAGGAAGGCGACCAGTCCGGCGACGTCCTCGGGTTTACCGGCGCGTTTCATGGGGATGCCCTTAACCCACTCCGCCATCAGTTCACCTTTGCCATAGCGTTTTTCATCGGTACTGAGGATCTCGCCCCATACGCGGTCGTTGTAATCCCACATTTCGCTTTCGATGATCCCTGGACAGAAGGCGTTAACGGTGATGTTCCACGGGGCCAGTTCATGCGCCAGGCTCTGCGTGATACCAATCACCCCCATTTTGCTGGCGGCATAGTGCGGGGTGTAAATGAAGCCCTGACGTCCCTGACCGGAAGAGGTGTTAATCAGACAGCCATGGTTCTGTTTCACCATATATTTCGCCGCTTCCCGGCAACAGAGCCACACCCCTGTGGTATTGACGGCAAGGGTTTTTTCAAAATCAGCTTTTGGCATCCGGTCAAAGTAATCGATGGTGATCACACCAGCGTTCTGGATGGAGACGTCAATCGTGCCAAAGCGCGCAGCGGCTTGCTCATACAGCGCCTGTACCTGCTCTTCGTTAGTGACATCAACCTGCAAAGATAAAATATCAGCCTGGTAGCGCTGGCGCAGTTGCTCTGCCGTTTCGTGAACGCGCTCCGCGTTGGAGACCATCACCAGGTTTGCGCCGTCCCGGGCGAAACGTTCGGCGATACCTGCGCCAATTCCCCGGCATGCCCCGGTGATGACGACCGTCTTACCATGAAAATCACGTTGCATATTTCTTTCCCCTGTATAAGCCGGACAGGTGATGCCCGGCGGAGTGATGCTACTTAACTGGATACGGTATTCGCTGAGGGTGCTGTCGTCTGTTTTTCTTCATGGCGACGCATCAGAATGACTTTGTTCTGTAGCTTTTGCTGGAACTGGTCGACAACCACGGCGGTGACGATAACGACACCTTTAATGACCATTTGCCAGAAATCGCTGACGCCCATCATCACCATGCCATCGGCCAGAAAGACGATGACGAAGGCCCCGATGATAGAACCGGATACCCGTCCGCGACCGCCAGCGAGCGCGGTTCCGCCCAGGACGGTGGCGCCGATGGCGTCCATCTCAAACATGTTGCCGGTCATCGGGTGCGCTGTTTGTAGCTGAGACGCGACAATCAACCCAACAAAGGCAGCGCACAATCCGGAGAAGGCGTACACGAAAATTTTCGCTTTGACGATCGGCACACCGGCCAGACGCGCTGCGGATTCGTTACCGCCGATCGCGTAGATATAGCGGCCAAGCGGGGTTTTGGTGGTGATCCAGTAGCCCAACACCAGGAAGGCAATCATTAGCCAGATTGGCAGGTAAATCCCGAGCAGCGTGCCGGAACCCAGCGTAGCAAAACCGGTATTTCCCAGCGCTTCCATACCGTTAAGGTTGGGGTAGGTGCTACCGTCGTTAAACAGCAGGGCAGATCCCCTGGCAACGTACATCATGCCGAGAGTACAAATGAAAGGAGCCACACCAAAGCGGGTGATGACGGCGCCATTTACGAACCCGACGAGAACGCCGAAGATGGCGACACAGAGGATCACTTCCGCTACGTTGAAGAAGATGATGTTACCGCCCCAGATGGGCAAGCCATTGGTGAGTAATGCTCCCGCCACCATGCCGCAGATGCCTGCAACGGCGCCGACCGACAGGTCAATGCCTCCGGTGAGGATCACCAGCGTCATTCCAATTGCCAGTAAGCCGGTAATCGCAACGTGCTGGGTCATAATCAGCAAGTTAGATGTGGTCAGGAAATTCGGTACCATCACGCTGAAGAATGC
>NZ_JBFWLF010000062.1:0-17418 GCF_050252275.1 Citrobacter sp.
TTGGTCACCGCTTCGGCACGGCCTTCCATCACTTTTACCCGACCGGCATCCAGCATACCTGCCAGAATGTCGTCGATAATGGCGCGCGGCTCTTCAGTACGCGGGGTGTCGTCCGTTACGACCACAACATCAGCGAACTCTTCGGCAATCGCCCCCATCAGTGGGCGCTTCCCTTTGTCACGATCGCCGCCGCAGCCAAAGACGCACCAGAGTTGCCCGGTGCAGTGCAGACGCGCCGCCTGTAGCGCTTTTTCCAGCGCATCAGGGGTATGGGCATAATCGACAACCACGGTGGTTTTACCCGGCGCGCTAAAGACTTCCATACGCCCGCAAACGGGTTGCAGACGCGCAGCAGTTTTCAGCAAGTCAGCCAGTGGATAGCCCAGCGCCAGCAGCGTGGCCAGCGCCAGCAACAGATTACTGACGTTAAACGCGCCCATCAGACGGATTTCAATTTCACCCTCGCCCCAGCTTGAGGCGAAGCGGATGGTCGCGCCGCTGTCGTGATAATTCACCTCAACGGCCTTCAGCCACCGGCCATGACAGTTAGGGTTAATATGATCTTCCATTGAGACGGCCACGGCATCCGGCAGTTTCGCCAGCCAACGGCGACCGACTTCATCATCCGCGTTGATAATTGCCTGCCCACAACGGTGCGTGGAGAAAAGCAGCCATTTCGCCGCTTCGTAATGCTCCATATCGCCATGATAATCCAGATGGTCACGGCTTAAATTGGTAAACACCGAGGCGGCAAATTTCAGCGCCGCGACGCGATGCTGCACCAGACCGTGGGAAGAGACTTCCATCGCGCACAGAGTCGCACCCTGATCAACCAGCCCCGACAGCACCTGCTGAACGTCTACGGCCGAGCCGGTGGTATTTTCCGTTGGGATCACTTTACCGAGCAGGCCGTTGCCTACCGTGCCCATCACCGCGCTGGTTTCGCCGAGCAGTTGGCTCCACTGCGCCAGCAGTTGGGTCGTGGTGGTTTTACCGTTCGTGCCGGTGACGCCGACCAGACGCATGTTTTCAGATGGCTCGTGATAGAAGCGGCCCGCCAGCGCAGATAAACGCTCGTTAAGCTGGCTCAAATAGACAACCGGTACGCCGTGCATTTCACGCACTTCACCGTCGGTTGCCTCGTCTTTTGCCTCTGCAATAATGGCAGCCACACCTTGCGCTATCGCCTGCGGGATATATCGACGCCCGTCCGCCTGATGACCTTTCACTGCCACAAAGAGATCGCCCGCCGCAGCCACACGGCTGTCGAGTGTCATCTCTCGCAGTTCTCGCGCAGGTAAACCTGATACCCACGGAGCAAGAAGGTCGCGCAAATTACGATCTGCCACCTGTTCCCTCGCCTTGATTAATTACGAATTCACTTTTTTCGCCCGTTGCCAGCGCATCCGGTTCGATGTTCATGGTGCGCAGAACGCCGCCCATGATGGCACCGAATACCGGCGCGGAAACGGCGCCGCCGTAGTATTTACCCGCCTGCGGATCGTTGATAACAACAACCAGCGCGAAGCGCGGCTGACTCGCAGGCGCAACGCCTGCGGTATAAGCAATGTATTTGTTGATATAGCGACCATCCGGACCAACTTTCTTCGCGGTACCGGTTTTAATGGCGATGCGATAACCTTTAATCGCCGCCTTCACCCCACCGCCGCCCGGCAACGCCACGCTTTCCATCATGTGCACAACGGTACGTACAGTCGATTCCGGGAAAATGCGCTCGCCGGGAACCGGGGGATCAACTTTGGTAATCGACAGCGGACGATAAACGCCATAGCTGCCAATCGTTGCGTAGACTCGCGCTAACTGTAACGGGGTTACCATTAGCCCGTAGCCGAAAGAGAAGGTGGCCCTCTCTATGTCAGACCACCGTTGTTTTTGAGGATATAAGCCACTGCGTTCTCCGACCAACCCCAAATTGGTCGCCTTTCCTAGCCCAAAACGTGAGTAAGTATCTACTAACGCTGAGGACGGCATCGCTAACGCCAGCTTAGAAACACCGACGTTACTCGACTTCTGTAAAACCCCGGTCAGGGTCAATTCGCTGTAGCGCGCCACGTCTTTGATTTCGTGGCCGTTAATTCGGTAGGGAACGGTATTGAGCACGCTGTTTTCCCGCACCACGCCACGCTGGAGCGCGGTCATCACCACCATCGGTTTGACGGTAGAACCCGGCTCGAAAACGTCGGTAATGGTACGGTTACGCATCGCGTCTTTTGGCGTGCCGCTCAGGTTGTTCGGGTTGTAGGACGGGCTGTTCGCCATTGCCAGCACTTCACCGGTATTTACATCAACCAGCACCGCGCTCCCGGATTCTGCCTTGTTAAACGCCACCGCATTGTTCAGTTCGCGATACACCAGCGCCTGTAGGCGTTCATCAATGCTCAGCGCGAGGTTATGCGCCGCCTGGCTGTCGGTAGAAGAGATATCTTCAATGACGCGACCGTAGCGGTCTTTACGCACAATACGCTCGCCCGGTTGACCGGTGAGCCATTTGTCAAAACTCTTCTCAACGCCTTCAATCCCCTGGCTATCCACGTTGGTAAAACCAATGAGGTGAGCGGTCACTTCGCCGGAAGGATAGTAACGACGGGACTCTTCGCGCAGATAAATACCCGGCAGCTTTAGCTTTTTGATGTAATCCGCCATATCCGGGTTTAACTGACGCGCCAGATAGATAAAACGCCCTTTTGGGTTGGCGTTGATCCGGGCAGACAGTTGATCGAGGGGAATATTCAGGGCGGTGGAGAGCGCTCTCCAGCGGTCGCCAACGGTAATGCCCCCGGCTTCATGCACCTCTTTTGGATCGGCCCAGATAGCTTTCACCGGTACGCTGACGGCCAGCGGACGGCCCGAACGGTCGGTGATCATACCGCGCGACGTTGCCACTTCCTGTACGCGAAGCGAACGCATGTCGCCCTGACGGACCAGCATGTCCGGCGCGATAATCTGCAGCCAGGCGACGCGGCCCAGCAAGAAACCCAGCGCCAGTAAAATGCAGCCGCACAGCAACGCAAAACGCCAACTGATAAAGTTGGCCTGTTCTTCCTGACGTTTTGGTTTTAGCGTTTTTGCCGCTGCTTTCATGCGTCGCGTTTTTCCTTATTTTTGCACTACGATATTTTCTTGTGAGGGATCAACATGCTGCATTTGCAGCTTCTCCGTTGCGATCCGTTCAACCCGGCTATGATCGCCGAGGGCATTCTCCTCAAGAATCAGGTTGCGCCACTCGATATCCAGCGCATCGCGCTCCAGAACCAGTTGTTCGCGTTGCGCAGTCAGTAATCGTGTGTGGTGCGCGGTTGTTACCACCGTCACCGCCGTCACAATGATGCAAATGAACAGGCAGAGTGGCAGCTTCCCAAATCGCAAAAGATCGTCACCGATCACGCCAGGCAAAGCATGGCGCTCGTTGCTTCCAATCGATCCCTTAACTTTGCTGAGGGCCTCTGTCACTCTGCTGATCATGCGTTCGTCCTCTCTGCAATACGCAGAACTGAACTACGGGCACGAGGATTCTCTGCAACCTCTTCTTCACCCGGCATCAACTTGCCTAATGCTCTTAGCTCACGACCGCCCAGTTTTTTGAGCTGCTCTTCCGTCATCGGTAATCCTGCCGGAACCTGCGGACCACGGCTTTGCTCACGCATAAAGCGTTTCACAATGCGGTCTTCCAGCGAGTGGAAACTGATGACAGAAAGCCGCCCCCCCGGGGCCAGCACGCTGAGCGAGCTTTTTAGCGCCTGCTCTATCTCCTCCAGTTCACTATTCACCCAGATGCGCACCGCCTGGAAGGTACGGGTCGCGGGATGTTTGAATTTGTCTTTCACCGGCGTTGCCGCCGAGACCACTTCCGCCAGTTCTTTCGTGCGGGTCATGGGCTGTTCGCGGTTGCGCTCAACGATGGCGCGGGCAATACGTTTGGCAAAACGCTCTTCGCCAAAGGTTTTCAGCACCCAGGCGATATCGGCTTCTTCTGCGGTTTGCAGCCATTCAGCAGCCGACTGGCCGCGAGTGGGATCCATGCGCATATCCAGCGGGCCGTCACGCATGAAAGAGAAACCGCGCTCAGCGTCGTCAAGCTGCGGTGAAGAGACGCCAAGATCGAGAAGAATCCCGTCGATCTTGCCGGTCAGTTCGCGCTCGCCAACATAGTCAGACAGCGCGGAGAAAGGTCCATGAATGATGGAGAAGCGAGGATCATTGATGGTCTGGGCGACGGCGATCGCCTGCGGATCGCGATCGATTGCCAGCAGACGTCCCTCTTCGCCAAGCTGCGAGAGAATGAGACGCGAGTGACCACCGCGACCAAATGTTCCATCAATGTAGATGCCATCAGGACGAATATTGAGACCGTTTACGGCCTCGTCCAGCAGCACCGTGGTGTGTTTAAAATTTTCCATCATCTTATAGAGACAAGTCCTGCAGGCGCTCCGACAACGTCCCGGTCGCACTCTGCTCAGCGTCGATATCTTCCTTGACCTGTTGATACCAGGTCGTTTCATCCCACAGTTCAAACTTATTAAACTGTCCAACCAGCATCACTTCTTTTGTCAGCCCGGCATGTTGCCGCAGGACAGGCGCCACCAACAATCGCCCGGCACTGTCCATCTGACATTCACTGGCATGCCCCAACAGTAAACGCTGCACACGGCGTTCTACCGGGTTCATGCTCGACAGACGCGATAATTTTTGCTCGATAATTTCCCATTCAGGCAGGGGGTAAAGCAGCAGGCACGGGTGATGGATGTCAATGGTACAAACCATTTGACCGGTAGCACTCTCGATCAGTTGATCCCGGTAACGGGTAGGCACAGATAAGCGCCCTTTACTGTCGAGATTGACTAACGTTGCTCCCCGGAACATGCCAGTCTCCCCCCTCATTACCACTTTGCCCCACAAATTCCCACTCAAAGGAGTTTACGGAGCGGAGGAAAAGCTTGTCAAGCGAGTCACAACGCTTACCTGAGTAAAAAACCCAATGTTTACGGCTAATATCAGCGTTGATTAAATTCTGTCCAACGAACGAAGCAAATTAACGTCATGAATATTTGTAAGAAAAAATCCCAAAACTCATCACCGCTTTAAAACGAACAATTATTCTCAGGAGGGAATATAAAGTGTCAGTTTGCGACGCGAGCGGCATTTTAGGACATATTGCATCATGAATACAGTCCCTGTTTATGGCTGCAAACACCGCGCACCAACAAGCCCGCCGAGACATTCGTGCTGCGGCGACAAAAAGTGTTTGTTAATTCGGCAATTCACGACAAGCATGTAACAAAATAATACATATCTAACCTGCCGTTACGTCTCAATAACCTGAAACCGCCTCTGTTTCGTTTAAATACGGATTATTTCGGTAAAGTTGAGAAAATTATAAGGAATAATCTTAATTATGGTGAGGGTATTGTGGAGAGGGGAGCGTTACGTTGCGCCAGAAAAATTGTCTTCTGGCGCAGAATTCAAAAATTGACTAGCTGCGGCTTAATACGCCACGACGATAGAGATTACGTTTAATGCGCGTTAAACCAGGTTTTGGTTTACGCGGCTCATCCAGACTCGCCAGGACAATTTCCAGCACGCGCTCTGCAACATCACGATGGCGCTGCGCCACGGCCAGAACCGGGCATTGTAAGAAATCCAGCAGTTCGTTGTCGCCAAAGGTCGCAATCGCCAGGTCGGAAGGCAACTTACCATCACGACGCAGCGTCACATCCATCACCCCCTGCAACAGGGCAAATGAGGTGGTAAACAGCGCCTGCGGCATCGGATGCGTCTCCAGCCATTTTTCAAATAGCTGTGCCGCCGCGTCACGCTCATAGCTGTTGGCATACAGAAAATTCACTTCACGCGGATCGTCTTTCCAGGCCGCACGGAAACCCTGCTCGCGCAGGAAGCTGACAGACAACTCCGGCAGCGCGCCCAGATAGAGCACGGTGTCAGCCGGGAACTTACGCAACTCTGCAGCCAGCATTTCGGCATCGTCCTGATCGGCGCCTACGACGCTGGTAAAATGTTCACGATCTAATGCACGATCCAGCGCCACAATTGGGAAGGTATCATTGGCCCAGCGTTGATAGAACGGGTGTTCCGGCGGCAACGATGTGGAGACAATGATCGCATCAACCTGACGCTGTAAAAGATGTTCAATACAACGCATTTCGTTATCAGGCTGATCTTCCGAACAGGCAATCAGCAGTTGATAACCACGCTGGCGCGCCTGGCGTTCAAGATAATTCGCAATACGGGTATAGCTCGTGTTCTCCAGATCCGGGATCACCAGACCGATAGAACGTGTGCGTCCAGCACGTAGCCCGGCAGCCACAGCATTCGGGTGGTAATTATGCTCACGCACCACCGCCATGACTTTTTCGACAGTCTTGTCGCTCACGCGGTATTGCTTTGCTTTTCCGTTAATTACGTAGCTTGCAGTCGTTCGCGATACACCAGCCAGCCGAGCGATTTCATCCAGTTTCACAATTGCCCCTTGCGTAAAATGTACAAACCATAACCATTGTAACGGCATGGGTTAAAATCGGTAACATCTAAGCGCAGAATAGTTACTGCGGCAACCGCTTTTATTCCGGGTTACCACGGATTTCGCAAAAAAATGCCCAACGGAGGACGTTGGGCATATGAATTAACGAAAAGAGAATGATTAGCGCATTATTTTGTCGCCGCGCGATAGTCCCACCACACCGGAACGCGCAACCTCAACGATTTTCGCCACTTCGCGCAGCGTTGCCAGAAAAGCGTCCAGCTTATCGCTGGTCCCCGCCAGCTGAACGGTATAGAGGTTTGGCGTGACATCAATAATCTGCCCACGAAAAATCTCCGTGTTGCGTTTCACCTCTTCCCGACCATAGCCGCTGGCCTGAATCTTCACGAGCATGATTTCGCGCTCGACGTGCGCGCCGTGCCCAAGTTCGCTGACCCGCAACACATCCACCAGCTTGTGCAGTTGCTTTTCAATTTGCTCCAGCACTTTCTCGTCGCCTACCGTCTGGATGGTCATACGAGAGAGCGTCGGATCGTCCGTCGGCGCGACGGTCAGGCTCTCAATGTTGTAACCTCGCTGAGCAAAAAGGCCGATCACGCGCGACAGCGCACCGGATTCGTTCTCCAGCAGTACTGATAATATCCGGCGCATAATCAGGTCCTCTCCGTTTTACTTAACCACATTTCATCCATCCCGCCGCCGCGAATCTGCATCGGGTAGACGTGTTCGCTGCCATCGACGGTAACATCAACAAATACCAGACGACCGTTTTTCACTTGCGCCAGCGCTTCAGTCAATTGACTTTCCAGTTGATCAGGACGAGAGATCTGAATGCCGACATGTCCGTAGGCTTCCGCCAGGCGAACAAAATCAGGCAGCGACTGCATATACGATTGAGAGTGACGACCCGAGTAGATCATGTCCTGCCACTGCTTCACCATGCCCAGATAACGGTTGTTCAGGTTGAGCACCAGAACCGGCAGTTTATACTGCAGCGCGGTCGACAACTCCTGAATGTTCATCTGAATACTGCCGTCACCGGTCACACAGACCACCGTTTCCTCCGGCAGCGCCATTTTTACCCCCAGTGCCGCAGGCAGGCCGAAACCCATCGTACCGAGACCACCAGAGTTGATCCAACGGCGCGGTTTATCGAAGGGGTAATAAAGGGCGGCAAACATCTGATGCTGACCCACATCCGACGTCACATACGCATCGCCATTGGTCAGACGCCAGATAGCCTCAATGACCGCCTGCGGTTTGATACTTTCGCTGTGCGTGTCATATTTCAGGCACTGACGCGCGCGCCAGCGTTCAATCTGTTGCCACCAGTAACGAATATCATCCAGCGGCTGCTGAGCGGATTCCTGCGGCAATAATTCCAGTAACTGCTCCAGCACCTGACGCGCATCCCCGACAATCGGGATATCCGCCGTCACCGTTTTGGAAATTGACGTCGGGTCGATATCAATATGCAGCACCGTTGCATTCGGGCAATACTTGGCCAGATTATTCGTTGTGCGATCGTCAAAACGTACCCCAACGGCAAAAATCACATCGGCGTTATGCATCGTCATGTTGGCTTCATAAGTGCCATGCATGCCCAGCATCCCGAGCGACTGACGGTGCGTTGCGGGAAATGCCCCAAGCCCCATCAGCGAAGAGACCACCGGCAGGTTAAGCATTTCGATGGTCTGACGCAGCTGCTCATGGCACCCCGCCGTCACCGCCCCGCCGCCGACATAGACAACCGGTTTTTTTGCCGCAACCAGCGTTTGCAGAGCGCGCTTAATCTGCCCTTTATGGCCCGCCGTGGTCGGGTTATACGACCGCATGCTGACTGAATCTGGCCAGGAATAAGGCAGTTTTTTGCCGGGATTAAGAATATCCTTCGGCAAATCCACCACCACCGGTCCCGGACGACCGCTCGCCGCCAGCCAGAAGGCTTTTTTCAGCACCTGTGGAATATCTTCCGTCTGCTTCACCAGAAAACTGTGTTTCACGACCGGGCGGGAGATCCCCACCATGTCGCACTCCTGAAAGGCGTCGTAGCCAATCAACGAGGTCGCGACCTGACCGGAAAGAATCACTAACGGAATAGAATCCATATACGCCGTCGCGATTCCAGTAATCGCATTGGTGGCGCCTGGGCCGGAAGTTACCAGCACCACGCCCACTTCCCCCGTTGCCCGCGCCAGGCCATCGGCCATATGCACGGCCGCCTGTTCATGGCGGACGAGCACATGATCGATCCCACCGACCGTATGCAACGCATCATAAATATCGAGGACGGCGCCCCCGGGATAACCGAATACCTGCTTAACGCCCTGATCGATAAGCGATCGGACGACCATTTCGGCTCCAGACAACATCTCCATGGCTTGCCTCACTGAATGACGATTAATGATGTGTAAAACACCTTAACCGCTCCCCAGGACGCAGGCAATTCAGAGAAAGGGGGAAAGACGCCGGAAAATAAGCATAAAAGAAAGGTTAGCGACGAAGAAACGGTGAATTAAACTAAATTTTTCTCAGGTAATGATAATTAATCGGTTGAAAATGGGCGCATACAGCGAATCATCAATTTTTTCGCGAATGAAAGAAAGAACGGCAGACTCAATTCAGAATAAAATGCCAATAAATAAAAAACAGACAGGATAAACCGGATGTTTGCACCCGGTTTATCTCATTCATGCCTAACGCTTGCAGACGGAAGCTAACAGTTCTTCCATCCATTGGTGCCCTTTGTCCCGACCCGCAGCTTCATGCCATGACAGATAACAAGTTCTGCTATTCAATTTTAAAGGTAACGGTAATATTTGTAGATCCAGAGAGGGTGCAAACTCTTCAGCTAACCAGCGAGGGGCAATAGCCACCAGATGCGTTTGAGAAACAACATTAAGCACACTGATTAATGCCATCCCCTGATAGGCCACACACGATTGCGAATCAACCGAGTCATACCAGGGCCGACTAAACGAGTCAAAACGGTCAAGTGAAACGACCGCATGCTGTTCATTATAGACATCGCTTTCCACCAATGGTCCGTTAATGCGTGGATGCTTACGACTGGCGACCAGCACCATTTCGTCATTAAACAATGGAATACTTGTAAATTCAGGACGACGGAATTCTTCATAACTAATAACGAACTCAGTTTCCTGATAACGTAATTGGTGTTCAGTATCCTTATTTAAAGAGGATTTAAATACAACATGAATATTCGGGGCGATTTTTTCAATACGATTATAAATTAAAGAGGTCAGAATATTATCCAGCGGACTGCAAACGCAAAGATGAAACACGCGCTCACTGCTGCCAGGTTCAAATCCAGAACCGGGCAATTCATTCTGCACTAATTGCAGCGCCTGGCGGACGGAACCGAAAAGCTGGAAGGCCCGCGCGGTGGGTTGAATACCGCGACCGTAGCGCACAAAAAGTTCGTCATTAAACATCACTTTAAGACGCGCCACGGCGTTACTTACGGCTGGCTGCGACATGCCGAGAGCATGCGCGGCACGGGTAATATTCTGCTCCTGCATTACCGCATCAAATACAGTCAATAGATTAAGATCAACCATACGAAGTTGCGGTTTATCCATCTCTAAATGATGGGGATTAGGTTTATCAACGGTTACTTCTGGCATACTTAACTCCACTGTCACGCTTAACTCCCTTTTGCTTGCCGGAATGCAGAGAAATAATCTCGGAAAATATGATTTACCATGCATATAAAATAAGAAAAAGGGCAGAGATAAAATTTCGGAAAACATAAAGGTGCGGGAAGATCGCCGTAAAAACCCCGCATCAACACGATGTGGAATCCTTCCCCGCACGATAAATCATAATTTTCAATGACGGGAGCAATATAAACATAAGCGACGCCAATAAACAATCATGAGCTTTATGAATAAAATGCTGGCATTCAATTAAATTTTTATATTACTCACGCGTTAATTCTTAACATTAGCTTATCAATTGCTATATTCACCCCCATTATTAATTTATTATTAATTACCATAAAATCTTCAAAATCATATGGATAACTAATTTATTGCGTTCGTGACTTATCAGACTACCGTGACAGCATTTGAAAAAAAGCGTGCTTAAATATGTCAAACGATGAAAAGTGTAAGCCCTCCGCCGTTTTTTCATCGGCAATAACAGAAAAAGTTCAGCACAATTAGCTAAATCAGCCCCTCCCTTTTCTTCTGACTGGGGCGGTGTTTTCAGCGGTGGGGTTGACATCAGTCATCGTATCCAGTACCACTAAAAGCATATCGCATTCGCCTGGAGTTGATTTAATGATTCGTATCGCTCGCTTTAACGGTCTACTACTACTAAACGCATCTTCGTTGCGCGGTAGACTGGTGAGCGGCATTCAGCATTAAGTCGTATCCAGTAAGATAAAAAACCCGCGCCGTTGCGCGGGTTTTTTTATGCTCGAAGCAAGGCGCCCTAAAGACTAAGGACCTAAAACATGAGCCAGCAAGTCATTATTTTCGATACCACTTTACGCGACGGTGAACAGGCGTTACAGGCAAGCCTGAGTGTGAAAGAGAAGCTGCAGATTGCGCTGGCCCTTGAGCGTATGGGTGTTGACGTGATGGAAGTCGGCTTTCCGGTCTCCTCTCCCGGCGACTTCGAATCCGTACAAACTATCGCTCGTCAGGTCAAGAACAGCCGGGTTTGCGCATTAGCCCGCTGTGTGGAAAAAGATATCGACGTCGCGGCTGAGTCGCTGAAGGTTGCTGAAGCCTTCCGTATTCATACCTTTATCGCCACCTCACCGATGCATATCGCTACTAAACTGCGCAGCACGCTGGACGAGGTGATTGAGCGCGCGGTCTATATGGTGAAACGCGCACGTAATTACACCGACGATGTTGAATTCTCTTGTGAAGATGCTGGCCGTACGCCGATCGCCGATCTGGCCCGCGTTGTGGAAGCCGCCATTAATGCTGGCGCTAAAACCATCAACATTCCGGACACCGTCGGTTACACCATGCCCTTCGAGTTTGCGGGCATTATCTCCGGTCTGTATGAGCGCGTACCAAACATCGATAAAGCGATCATTTCCGTCCACACCCATGACGACTTAGGTCTGGGCGTCGGCAACGCGCTGGCTGCGGTTCACGCTGGCGCACGTCAGGTAGAAGGCGCGATGAACGGCATTGGCGAGCGTGCCGGTAACTGTTCGCTGGAAGAGGTGATCATGGCGATTAAAGTTCGCCAGGATATCCTGAACGTCAACACTCGCATTAACCATCAGGAGATCTGGCGTACCAGTCAGTTGGTCAGCCAGATCTGCAACATGCCGATCCCGGCGAACAAAGCGATTGTCGGCAGCGGTGCGTTTGCCCACTCCTCAGGGATCCACCAGGACGGCGTGCTGAAGAACCGTGAAAACTACGAAATCATGACGCCGGAATCCATCGGTCTGAATCAGGTGCAGTTGAATCTGACCTCCCGTTCCGGACGCGCAGCGGTAAAACACCGTATGGATGAGATGGGTTATAAAGAGAGTGAATACAGCCTGGACAATCTGTACGACGCCTTCCTGAAGCTGGCCGACAAGAAAGGTCAGGTGTTTGATTACGATCTGGAAGCGCTGGCGTTTATTGGTAAGCAACAGGAAGAGCCAGAGCACTTCCGCCTGGATTATTTCAGCGTCCAGTCGGGCTCTAACGATATCGCCACTGCCTCCGTCAAGCTGGCCTGCGGCAGTGACGTGAAAGCCGAAGCGGCTAACGGTAACGGCCCGGTCGATGCCATTTACCAGGCGATCAACCGCATTACCGATTACGACATTGAACTGGTGAAATATAGCCTGTCCGCCAAAGGGCATGGCAAAGACGCACTGGGTCAGGTCGATATCGTCGCCAACTATAACGGGCGTCGTTTCCACGGCGTCGGTCTGGCGACAGACATTGTTGAATCTTCCGCGAAAGCGATGGTGCACGTGCTGAACAACATCTGGCGTGCGGCAGAAGTCGAAAAAGAGTTGCAACGTAAAGCTCAGAACAACGAGAACAACAAGGAAACCGTGTGATGTCGAAGAACTACCATATTGCTGTTTTGCCGGGCGACGGTATTGGTCCGGAAGTGATGACGCAAGCCCTGAAAGTCCTGGACGCTATTCGCCATCGTTTTGAGATGCGCATTACCACCAGCCATTATGATGTCGGCGGCGCGGCGATCGACAACCACGGTCAACCGCTGCCGAAGGCGACGGTGGAAGGCTGCGAACAGGCCGACGCCGTTCTGTTTGGCTCCGTCGGCGGCCCGAAATGGGAACATCTGCCGCCAGACAGCCAGCCGGAACGCGGCGCGCTGCTGCCGCTGCGCAAGCACTTCAAACTGTTCAGCAACCTGCGTCCGGCAAAACTGTATCAGGGACTGGAAGCTTTCTGCCCTCTGCGCGCCGACATCGCCGCGAATGGCTTCGACATTTTGTGCGTCCGTGAACTGACCGGCGGGATCTACTTCGGTCAGCCAAAAGGTCGCGAAGGCTGCGGCCAGCATGAAAAAGCGTTCGATACCGAGGTCTATCACCGCTTTGAAATTGAACGTATCGCGCGCATTGCGTTTGAATCTGCGCGTAAACGCCGCCGTAAAGTGACCTCCATCGACAAAGCTAACGTTCTGCAAACGTCTATTTTGTGGCGCGAAATCGTCAATGAAATTGCTAAAGAATATCCGGACGTTGAGCTGGCGCACATGTACATCGACAACGCCACCATGCAGTTGATTAAAGACCCGTCCCAGTTTGACGTGCTGCTGTGCTCCAACCTGTTTGGCGACATTCTGTCTGATGAATGCGCGATGATCACCGGCTCAATGGGGATGTTGCCCTCCGCCAGTCTGAACGAGCAGGGTTTTGGTTTGTATGAACCGGCGGGCGGCTCCGCACCGGATATTGCCGGCAAGAATATTGCTAACCCGATTGCGCAAATTTTATCGCTGGCGCTGCTGCTGCGCTACAGCCTGGATGCCGATGACGCGGCATCCGCCATTGAACGTGCGGTTAACCGCGCATTAGAAGAAGGTATCCGCACTGGTGATTTAGCCCGTGGCGCGGCTGCCGTCGGTACCGATGAGATGGGCGACATCATTGCTCGTTATGTCGCACAAGGGGTGTAATCATGGCTAAAACGTTATACGAAAAATTGTTTGATGCGCACGTCGTCTATGAAGCGCAAAACGAAACCCCGCTGCTGTATATCGACCGACATCTGGTGCATGAAGTGACCTCTCCGCAGGCGTTCGACGGCCTGCGTGCGCATGGTCGCCCGGTTCGCCAGCCGGGTAAAACCTTTGCCACGATGGATCACAACGTCTCCACGCAGACCAAAGATATCAATGCGTCCGGCGAGATGGCGCGTATCCAGATGCAGGAACTGATTAAGAACTGTAACGAATTTGGCGTTGAGCTGTACGATCTGAACCACCCGTATCAGGGCATCGTTCACGTGATGGGGCCCGAACAAGGCGTCACCCTGCCGGGAATGACCATCGTCTGCGGCGACTCGCATACCGCGACCCACGGCGCCTTTGGCGCGCTGGCGTTCGGTATCGGCACCTCCGAAGTCGAGCACGTGCTGGCAACCCAGACCCTGAAGCAGGGCCGTGCCAAAACCATGAAGATTGAAGTCAAAGGCACCGCAGCGCCGGGAATCACCGCCAAAGACATCGTACTGGCGATTATCGGTAAAACCGGTAGCGCCGGCGGTACCGGTCACGTCGTTGAGTTTTGTGGCGATGCCATCCGAGCCCTGAGCATGGAAGGCCGCATGACCCTGTGCAACATGGCGATTGAAATGGGTGCCAAAGCCGGATTAGTCGCCCCGGATGAAACCACCTTTAACTACGTCAAAGGTCGTCTGCACGCGCCGAAAGGTAAAGATTTTGATGACGCAGTCGCGTACTGGAAAACGTTGCAAACCGACGCCGACGCACGCTTTGATACGGTTGTCACCTTACAGGCTGAAGAGATTGCTCCTCAGGTGACCTGGGGAACCAACCCGGGCCAGGTGATCTCCGTGACGGACAACATTCCCGATCCAGCGTCGTTTACCGATCCGGTTGAGCGCGCCAGTGCTGAAAAAGCGCTGGCCTATATGGGCCTGAAACCGGGTGTACCGTTAACGGAAGTGGCGATCGATAAAGTGTTCATCGGCTCGTGCACTAACTCGCGTATTGAAGATTTGCGCGCCGCCGCAGAGGTCGCCAAAGGTCGTAAAGTCGCGCCGGGCGTCCAGGCGCTGGTGGTTCCAGGATCCGGTCCGGTCAAAGCGCAGGCAGAAGCGGAAGGGTTAGATAAGATCTTTATCGAAGCCGGATTCGAATGGCGTCTGCCGGGGTGCTCCATGTGTCTGGCGATGAATAATGATCGCCTGAATCCGGGCGAACGCTGCGCGTCAACCAGCAACCGTAACTTTGAAGGGCGTCAGGGCCGCGGTGGGCGTACCCATCTGGTCAGCCCGGCGATGGCTGCGGCTGCCGCCGTTACCGGTCATTTTGCCGACATTCGCAGCATCAAATAAGGAGACTCCCATGGCAGAGAAATTTACCCAACATAACGGCCTGGTTGTCCCGCTGGATGCCGCCAACGTCGATACTGACGCCATCATTCCTAAGCAGTTTTTGCAGAAGGTTACCCGCACCGGTTTTGGCGCGCACCTGTTCAATGACTGGCGTTTTCTGGATGAAAAAGGTCAGCAACCGAATCCGGAGTTCGTCCTGAACTTCCCTGAATACCAGGGCGCCTCGATTTTGCTGGCGCGTGAAAACTTCGGCTGCGGCTCTTCTCGTGAGCACGCGCCGTGGGCGTTGACGGATTACGGCTTCAAAGTGGTGATTGCGCCGAGCTTCGCGGACATCTTCTACGGCAACAGCTTTAACAACCAACTGCTGCCCGTGAAGTTAAGTGATGAAGAAGTCGACGAGTTGTTTACGCTGGTACAGGCGAATCCGGGTATTCACTTCGAAGTGGATCTGGAAGCGCAGGTCGTGAAAGCAGGCGAGAAAACGTATCACTTTAACATCGACGCCTTCCGCCGCCACTGCATGTTGAACGGTCTGGACGGCATCGGGTTGACGCTGCAACACGAAGACGCGATCGCCGCCTACGAGGAGAAACAACCGGCGTTTATGCGCTAAGCCCGCCATGCCGGAAGCACTGCACTTATCCGGCCTACGGATTTCTGTAGGTCGGATAAGGCGTTAGCCGCCATCCGGCAATCATAATTCAAACGTCTTTCACCCGCCCGGTCATCACCAGCGTAACCAGCGAAATCGCCGCAATCACCCAGTATACCGCGAAGTGACCATAGCTTTGGGCAACCGCGCCCTGGATCACCCCCGCCAGAATTACGCCGGTCGAAATACTGTTGGTAAATAGCGTCGTCGCCGATCCGGCCCTGCCCGGCATCAGATCCTGAAACCAGAGCATGCCAATACCAGCAATGATCCCGATAAACGCCGCATTAAACAGTTGCAATATCAGCAGCGCCTGATGGCTGTGAAAGAAAATCAGCCCGAGATAAAACAGCACGCCCGCGGTGACGGCAATAAGCATCATCCGGCGCTTACCGAAGCGTTTTACGTAAAAGCCGGCAAGGATCATGATCGGAATTTCCAGTCCTGCGGCGGTGCCCATCAGGATCCCGGCAAGCTTATCCGGCAGTCCAAGCTCCGCGCTAATCCATAGCGGCATATCGATGATATACATGGTGTTGCAGGTCCACATCAGCGTGGAAGCGATAAACAACATGCGTACGTTTTTATCCTGCCAGCCACCAGTCTGGATCACCGGCGCATCCGCCGGTTGTTCAACGCGGGCGACAGACGGCAGCATAAAGGCAATCAGGATGAAACTGAGCGCAAAAATCGCGGCGGCAATCGAAAACATCACGGTAAAACCGTAATTCAGCGCCAGCATAAAGGCCATCGGCGGGCCAATCACCCACGCCAGTGAAAGCTGCGCACGCATCACAGAGCTGAACATCACCACTTCACGCGCCGAGCTGTCGGCATATTCCCGCGCCAGCGCGAACAATTGCGGCATCGCGGTATTTGCCAGCGACGCCAGCAGTACGCCGCAGGTGATCAGCGTCAGGTAGTGGCGATTAAAGGCAAACAGCAGCGCATTACCGATGGCCATCAGGCAACAAAACAGAATCAGCTTGCGCCGGTCTCCCTGGCTGTCCGAGCGTTTTGCCAGCGCAAGACTTACGCCAATCCCGGCGATGGCGTTAACGGTGTAAAACAGCCCCACCCAGAACGGCTGCGCCCCGACCTCGCGACTGAGAAACAGGCTCAGCGTCGGCGCCTGTAGCGCCCCCGCCACACCCATCATAAATGCGACGAGCATAAACGCCGCGTAAACACCGTTGAGACGTCGTCCCATCGTCATTAACCAGAGCATATCTTTCCTTAGTCAGCGCAGCCGAAACGAAAAAAGCCAGCAGATCATACCTGCTGGCGCGGTGATTAACACCAATACTCAGTCACACATGATGTCTGCTACTCCAGGGTCAGGCTGTCACCTCCCACTGCATCAGTTCTTCCAGCATCTTTAAGCGCTGCGGCGCGCTCAGGCAAGCCAACCAGGACAACCCTTCTGTCACGGCAAAGTACTTCTGATAAAACTGGCGCATATAGATGACCCCGTCATAGTGCTTCATCGGAATGTATTATTGGCCTAATATAGGGATAATAAAATTGCTGAGTTTTCCGCAGGAGTTCCCCTTTTATGTCTTCTGGCCGTCTGCAACAACAGTTCATCCGCTTGTGGCAATGCTGCGACGGCAAAACACAGGACACCACGCTCAACTAACTGGCGGATCTGCTGAGCTGCTCGCGCCGTCATATGCGCACGCTGCTCAATACCATGCAGG
>NZ_JBFWLF010000063.1:0-17396 GCF_050252275.1 Citrobacter sp.
GACGCTCTTCCGATCTCCGCGGTCCTGCAGGCTGAACAGTGCAAACGCAACCGCTTTACCCTGACCGTTGGAGATCAGTACGCCGTTCTGGCGCTGACCCACTTCACCCGGACGTACGTCGTCGTAGTGGCTGAAGGTGGAGTACAGCAGACCGGTACCGGAGGTCATGGTCATGAATTCTGAACGGAAGCCGATCAGACCACGGCTTGGGATCACGTAGTCGAGACGTACGCGGCCTTTGCCATCTGGATTCATGTTTTTCAGGTCGCCTTTACGCTCGCCCAGTGCCTGCATGACAGACCCCTGGTGCTGCTCTTCAACGTCCAGCGTCACGTTCTCGAACGGCTCTTGTTTACGGCCATCGATTTCGCGGAAGATAACTTTCGGACGGGAAACCGCCATTTCGAAACCTTCACGACGCATGTTTTCGATCAGAACAGACAGGTGCAGCTCACCACGACCGGATACACGGAACGCGTCCGCATCTTCAGTTTCTTCAACACGCAGTGCAACGTTGTGCACCAGCTCTTTGTTCAGGCGGTCAAGGATCTGACGAGAGGTAACGTATTTACCTTCTTTGCCACAGAACGGAGAGGTGTTGACGTTGAAGAACATGGTGACGGTCGGTTCATCAACAGACAGTGCCGGCAGCGCTTCCACATTCTGCGGATCGCAGATGGTGTCAGAGATGTTCAGCTCGCCCAGACCGGTGATCGCGATGATATCGCCCGCTTCTGCCAGATCGCTATCGATACGCTCCAGACCCAGGTGAGTCAGCACTTTACCGACTTTACCGTTGCGGGTTTTGCCTTCGCTATCCACGATAGTAATCTGCTGGTTCGGCTTCACTTTACCGCGTTTGATGCGGCCGATACCGATAACGCCAACGTAGTTGTTGTAGTCCAGCTGAGAGATCTGCATCTGGAACGGACCATCAAGGTCAACGTCCGGCGCAGGGACGTGGTCGACAATCGCCTGATACAGCGGGGTCATGTCTTCCGCCATATCTTCGTGATCCAGACCAGCAATACCGTTCAGCGCAGAAGCGTAGATGATCGGGAAATCCAGCTGTTCGTCGGTCGCGTCAAGGTTCACAAACAGGTCAAATACCTGATCGACAACCCAGTCCGGACGCGCGCCAGGACGGTCAACTTTGTTGATGACCACGATCGGCTTCAGGCCATGCGCAAAGGCTTTTTTGGTCACGAAGCGCGTCTGCGGCATCGGGCCGTCAAATGCGTCAACCACCAGCAGCACAGAGTCAACCATGGACATGACACGTTCAACTTCACCACCGAAGTCTGCGTGCCCAGGGGTATCAACGATGTTGATACGATAATCATTCCATTTGATAGCGGTGTTTTTCGCGAGGATGGTAATCCCACGCTCTTTCTCCAAATCGTTGGAGTCCATCACACGCTCTTGAGTTTCGGCACGAGAGTCGAACGTACCGGATTGCTGCAGCAGCTTATCAACCAGGGTAGTTTTACCATGGTCGACGTGCGCGATGATGGCGATGTTACGCAAATTTTCGATCACAACTTTGCCTCAGGCATTAGAAATAGCGCGTTATTGTACACGGATTAATCGCACTACAAAACAGGATCACAAACATCCTCCGCAAACAAGTATTGCAGAGTTTCTTTGTGATCGCTTTCACGGAGCGTTAAAAGGGTTACGCACGGTCCATTGCACCAATATGGTGCTTAATGTTCACATTAAAGCACTATACTGGTGCAACATACACGGCATGGTGCAACCCTTTTGCACGATGGTGCGCATGATAACGCCTTTTAGGGGCAATTTAAAAGTTGGCACAGATTTCGCTTTATCTTTTTTACGGCGACACGGCCAATGATTAAAGAATTGAACACCTCGTTACCACGACGACTATGACCAATCTGGAGAGTTAAGTATGTCCGCTGAACACGTTTTGACGATGCTGAATGAGCACGAAGTGAAGTTTGTTGATTTGCGCTTCACTGATACCAAAGGTAAAGAACAGCACGTCACGATTCCTGCTCATCAGGTAAATGCCGAATTCTTCGAAGAAGGCAAAATGTTTGACGGCTCTTCGATTGGTGGCTGGAAAGGCATCAACGAATCCGACATGGTGCTGATGCCGGATGCTTCTACCGCAGTCATCGACCCGTTCTTCGCGGATTCTACGCTGATCATCCGTTGTGACATCCTGGAACCTGGCACCCTGCAAGGCTATGACCGCGACCCGCGCTCTATCGCCAAGCGTGCTGAAGAATACCTGCGCTCCACCGGCATCGCGGATACCGTTCTGTTTGGGCCAGAACCAGAATTCTTCCTGTTTGACGACATCCGTTTCGGCGCGTCAATCTCCGGTTCTCACGTGGCTATCGATGACATCGAAGGCGCCTGGAACTCCTCCACCCAGTACGAAGGTGGTAACAAAGGTCACCGTCCGGCAGTAAAAGGCGGCTACTTCCCGGTTCCACCAGTAGACTCTGCTCAGGACATCCGTTCTGAAATGTGTCTGGTGATGGAGCAAATGGGCCTGGTCGTTGAAGCTCACCACCATGAAGTGGCCACTGCGGGTCAGAACGAAGTGGCAACCCGCTTCAACACCATGACCAAAAAAGCGGACGAAATTCAGATCTACAAATATGTGGTACACAACGTCGCTCACCGCTTCGGCAAAACCGCGACCTTTATGCCAAAACCGATGTTCGGCGATAACGGTTCCGGTATGCACTGCCACATGTCCCTGTCTAAGAACGGTACCAACCTGTTCTCTGGCGACAAATATGCGGGCCTGTCTGAGCAAGCGCTGTACTACATCGGCGGCGTAATCAAACACGCTAAAGCGATTAACGCCCTTGCGAACCCGACCACCAACTCATACAAGCGTCTGGTCCCGGGCTACGAAGCACCGGTTATGCTGGCTTACTCTGCCCGTAACCGTTCTGCCTCAATCCGTATTCCAGTGGTCGCGTCTCCAAAAGCACGTCGTATCGAAGTCCGTTTCCCGGATCCGGCAGCGAACCCGTACCTGTGCTTTGCAGCCCTGCTGATGGCCGGTCTTGACGGCATTAAGAACAAGATCCACCCTGGAGAAGCCATGGACAAAAACCTGTACGACCTGCCGCCGGAAGAAGCGAAAGAGATCCCACAGGTTGCAGGTTCTCTGGAAGAAGCACTGAACGAGCTGAACCTGGATCGCGAGTTCCTGAAAGCAGGCGGCGTGTTCACTGATGAAGCTATCGATGCTTACATCGCGCTGCGTATTGAAGAAAACGACCGCGTACGCATGACGCCGCACCCGGTAGAGTTTGAGCTGTACTACAGCGTTTAACTGTATCTTAAAAGCCCGACGAATTTCGCGTTGCGGCAAGGCGGCAACGGAGCGAATCCCCAGGAGCAGAGATAACGATGTGACTGGGGTGAGCGAAGGTAGCCAACGCAGCAGCGGCGTGAAAGGCGTTAGGTGTTTTTTAGTTGCCGTGGAAACTTTTAGCCCATCTCACGATGGGCTTTTTTCACCGTCAACAATCTGATCCTTCGCGCTTTTTCTACATAAAAAGCTATAATGCACTAAATTGGTGCAAATTTTTCAGGAGACTGCTGTATGGCAACAGGCACGCTGCCCGATGCTGGGCAGATCCTCAATTCTTTAATCAACAGCATCTTACTGGTCGACGATGAGCTGGCGGTGCATTACGCCAACCCGGCCGCGCAGCAGTTACTCGCCCAAAGCTCCCGCAAACTGTTTGGTACGCCGCTTCCTGAACTCCTGAGCTATTTTTCTTTGAATATCGAACTGATGCGTGAAAGCTTAGAGGCGGGACAAGGGTTTACCGACAATGAGGTCACGTTGGTGATTGATGGGCGTTCACACATTCTGTCGCTCACCGCGCAGCGTTTGCCAGACGGCCAGATCCTGCTCGAAATGGCGCCGATGGATAATCAGCGCCGCCTGAGCCAGGAGCAGCTACAGCACGCTCAGCAGGTCGCTGCGCGCGATCTGGTGCGAGGACTGGCACACGAGATTAAAAACCCGCTCGGTGGCTTACGCGGCGCTGCACAGCTATTAAGTAAAGCCCTGCCCGACCCGGCGCTGCTGGAATACACCAAAGTCATTATTGAACAGGCTGATCGACTGCGTAATCTGGTCGACAGGCTGTTGGGCCCGCAGATGCCGGGAACGCATGTCACGGAAAGTATTCATAAGGTGGCAGAGCGCGTGGTGGCGCTGGTTTCTATGGAATTACCGGCCAACGTCACGCTGGTCCGCGATTACGATCCCAGCCTACCGGAATTGCCGCACGACCCGGAACAGATCGAGCAGGTGTTGTTGAATATTGTCCGTAATGCATTGCAGGCTCTGGGGTCAGACGGTGGGGAGATTGTGCTACGTACCCGTACCGCGTTCCAGCTCACGCTGCACGGCGAGCGCTATCGCCTGGCGGCGCGTATCGACGTCGAAGATAACGGGCCGGGGATTCCTTCCCACTTACAGGATACGCTGTTTTACCCCATGGTCAGCGGTCGCGAAGGCGGCACCGGGCTGGGATTATCCATCGCCCGTAATTTGATCGATCAGCATTCCGGCAAAATTGAATTTACCAGTTGGCCAGGCCATACCGAGTTCTCGGTTTATCTGCCGATTCGGAAATAGAGGTGCTTATGCAACGAGGGATAGTCTGGGTAGTCGATGACGATAGTTCCATCCGTTGGGTGCTTGAACGTGCTCTCGCCGGGGCGGGTCTGAGTTGTACGACCTTTGAAAACGGTAACGACGTGCTGGGTGCGCTGGCGAGCAAAACGCCGGACGTGCTGTTGTCCGACATTCGCATGCCTGGAATGGACGGGCTGGCGCTGTTAAAACAGATTAAACAGCGTCATCCAATGCTTCCGGTCATCATAATGACTGCGCATTCCGATCTGGATGCTGCCGTCAGCGCCTATCAGCAAGGGGCGTTTGATTATCTGCCGAAACCCTTTGATATCGATGAAGCGGTAGCGCTGGTTGAACGCGCCATCAGCCATTATCAGGAACAGCAGCAGCCGCGCAATATTCAGATCAATGGGCCGACAACGGACATTATCGGCGAAGCGCCAGCCATGCAGGATGTGTTTCGTATTATCGGGCGGCTCTCGCGTTCCTCCATCAGCGTGTTGATTAACGGGGAGTCCGGGACGGGTAAAGAACTGGTCGCCCATGCCCTGCACCGCCACAGCCCACGCGCCAAAGCGCCGTTTATCGCGCTCAACATGGCGGCGATTCCGAAAGATTTGATCGAATCCGAGCTGTTTGGTCATGAAAAAGGGGCATTTACCGGAGCGAATACCATTCGTCAGGGACGCTTCGAACAGGCCGATGGTGGCACGCTGTTTCTTGATGAGATTGGCGATATGCCGCTGGATGTGCAGACCCGTCTTTTGCGCGTATTAGCCGACGGACAGTTTTATCGCGTTGGCGGCTATGCGCCAGTGAAGGTGGACGTGCGAATCATCGCCGCGACTCACCAGAACCTGGAACTGCGTGTGCAGGAAGGCAAGTTTCGTGAGGATTTATTCCATCGTCTGAACGTCATCCGCGTACACCTGCCGCCGTTGCGCGAGCGCCGGGAGGATATTCCGCGCCTGGCCCGCCACTTCCTGCAGGTTGCAGCGCGCGAACTGGGCGTAGAAGCTAAGTTATTGCACCCGGAAACCGAAGCGGCGCTGACGCGGCTGGCATGGCCGGGCAACGTTCGCCAACTGGAAAACACCTGTCGCTGGTTAACCGTAATGGCGGCCGGACAAGAGGTATTAATTCAGGATCTCCCCGCTGAACTGTTCGAAGCCACCGCGCCCGAAAGCCCGTCGCATCTCCAGCCGGACAGTTGGGCCACGCTTCTGGCGCAGTGGGCGGATCGGGCGCTGCGATCCGGTCATCAAAACCTGCTGTCGGAAGCACAACCTGAAATGGAGCGCACGTTGCTGACCACAGCACTACGCCATACACAGGGCCATAAACAGGAAGCGGCACGCTTGCTCGGATGGGGGCGTAATACCCTGACGCGTAAGTTAAAAGAGCTGGGAATGGAGTAACGTCACACGTTTGTGTAAAGATTAATAATTGAGCGCAAATTGCCGTTATTTTGCACTTTACTGTTCCGATGAGTTCAGTATGATCGTGCCCGGCAAACGGGGGACAAAACATGCTGGAATCGATTATAAATCTGCTATCAAGCGGAGCGGTCGACAGCCATACGCCACAAACTGCGGTTGCCGCAGTACTGTGCGCCGCGCTGATTGGGCTGTTCAGCTAACACTGTGCCGGATGGCGCTATGCTTATCTGGCTTACAGGCAACATCAATCGTAGGCCCGGTAAGCGTTAGCGCCACCGGGCAACGTTTTTATATCACGCGTGAGAACTGCTGCATCCGCGCTTTTTGGCGCAGATACGCATCAAAGCACATGCAAATGTTGCGAATCAGCAGACGCCCTTTCGGCGTGACCTGAATCCCCTTCGTTGTCACATCCACCAGCCCATCTTTCGCCAGCGGTGCCAACAGCTTCAGATCTTCGGCAAAATAATCCGCGAAGTTCAGATCCCACTGCTGCTCAACTGAGGCAATGTCGAGACGGAAGTTGCAGATCAGCGACTTGATGACGTCACGACGGATACAGTCATCGCGAGTCAGCGCGATACCGCGCCATAAGGCATTTCCCTGCTCATCCACCTGCTGATAGTAGAGTTTCAGCTCTTTCTGGTTCTGGGCATAGCAATCGCCAATCATACTGATGGCAGAAACGCCCATCCCCAGCAGATCGGTGTCACCCTGGGTGGTATATCCCTGAAAATTACGGTGGAGAACGCCTTCGCGCTGGGCAATCGCCAGTTCGTCATCCGGGCGGGCAAAATGGTCCATACCAATAAACTGATAGCCGGTCTCTGTCAGCGAGGAGATGGTTTCCTGCAAAATATCCAGCTTCTGCTGCGCGCTGGGCAGATCGGCATCTTTTATTTTGCGCTGCGCGGCAAACAGCGTCGGCAAATGCGCATAGTTAAAGACGCTCAGACGATCGGGGCTTAATTCCGCAACCCGCTTCAGGGTAAAGGCGAAACTTTCCGGCGTCTGTTTAGGTAAACCGTAGATCAGATCGATATTGGTCGACGTAAAGCCAATGTCACGTGCGTGATTGAGCAGCGCAAAAATAAACTCCTCATCCTGCTCACGGTTAACCAGTCGCTGGACCTCTTTGTTGAAGTCCTGCACGCCCATGCTGAGACGATTAAAGCCTTCCGCGCGTAAATGATCGAGCACATCCAGCTCAATCTCACGGGGATCGACTTCGATCGAAATCTCCGCATCCGCATTGAAGTGGAAATGATTTCGCAGCAGCGCCATCAGGCGACTGATTTGCGCTTTATTCAGGTAAGTCGGCGTGCCGCCGCCCCAGTGCAGTTGGCTGACCTTGCGTCCGGCAAACAGCGGCGCACGGTGCAGAATTTCCTGTTCCAGTGCATCCAGATACTGATCGGCCTTATGCTGCTGACGGGTCACAATCTTATTGCAGCCGCAGAAGTAGCAGAGTTTATGGCAAAACGGGATATGGACGTAAAGCGAGAGCGGACGCTCAGGATAGCGTGCGACAGCCTGTAAAAATGCCGGTTCGCCAAACGCATCAGAAAATTCCAGCGCGGTCGGGTACGAGGTATAGCGCGGCCCGGAATAGTTATATTTCTGGATCAGGGCCTGATCCCAGTCTATTTGTTGTTCTGACATGCTCACTCCTTCCGATGGCGTCTCTGGCGGGTACGGCGTACCGGCCGCACTCCATTTCGAGTACTAAGCCGGCTGCGCAGCCACTTCTGTCGCCGCGACAACCGCTGTAGTTTAACGAATAACCACACCAGATAACATATAACCGGAAGGGTTATAAGCAGGACGGGCAGGCCCACGGTGTAAACCGTTAGTTACCGCCACGCAGCAGGCGCATCATATCTTCCTGCTTCTCGTCATCTTCCTCTTCTTCTTCGTCATCATCGTAGGAGAGGCCCAGCTTCTGCATCAGTTCATCGATGCGATCCAGTTTGGCATCCACCCAGGACTGATCTTCCGCGCTCAGGGTTTCGCCTGCTTCAAGACGTTCTAACAGCGCATCCAGGCGCTCATCTGTTTCCAGTAAATCCAACTCAGCCTGCGGTGAAAGCATAGGTTTCTCGCTCTTCGGTTTGTGCTGTTTGGTGACTTTTTCGGTCACGCCCAATGGAATAGGGGTTTTACTGCCGATGCGTGGATCTTTCTGTTGGTTCTTGTTTTTACCGCCTGACGCCGCGTCACCACCGGTCGCACGGCTACCCGCCGCGTGTCCACGGTGTTTTTTCTGACGCTTGCGGTCACGAGCTTCCTGATTCAGCTCTTCACGGGTTTTACGGCGTGCCTTTGCAGGGCCTTTGCCGCGTGGTGTAGAAGTGGATTTCATAGTGATTCGTCTTTGGCTGTTTTATTCAGTATATAATTGCGCCGGAATCTAGCAGAAATAAAGAAAAAAGGCGACAGATTGCTCTGTCGCCTTTTCACCTTACTCACAACCCTGAACGGGTCCTACATTCCCTGTCGGCTATCAACACACCCTGTTTTTCCGTCAGCCTGGAACATTCCGTGTCTTTTCCGTTTCCGTATACCAACGTCTCCGAACGCCTGTCATCCTGACAATCCTGTGTCTTCGCCTCCTGGCGCTCCTGACCCTCATCCTGAGTCGTCTTCCTGTACAGCTATCCTCGCTATGGGGGTTACTCTACTCTTTTGGAGTAAAGTAACAAGTCGTTGGCCGCACAGTTCAGCCATTTTCAGAATATTACATACCTTTTAATAGTATGATTTAGTTGATTTATTTAATTATTTTCTCTGCAATTACTCTGAAATTTCGTATAAGAACAATCGGCAATGTCTCACAATATGCAGGGTTTTTACTCACAACAGACCCATGTCGAAAAATCAGTCTTTTGCTCCTGTTCAGGTATAATCGCGACAAAGCTTTGACTGACGGAGACGACCGCTTTGATTAACCTGAATTATCAACAGACGCACTTTGTGATGAGCGCGCCTGATATTCGCCATTTACCTTCCGATACGGGGATTGAAGTGGCATTTGCTGGCCGTTCCAACGCAGGTAAGTCCAGCGCGCTGAACACGCTGACCAATCAGAAGAGCCTGGCGCGTACTTCGAAAACGCCTGGCCGCACTCAATTGATTAACCTGTTTGAAGTGGTCGACGGCAAACGCCTTGTTGACCTGCCCGGCTATGGTTACGCCGAAGTGCCGGAAGAGATGAAGCGCAAGTGGCAACGCGCGCTGGGTGAGTATCTGGAAAAACGCCAGAGCCTGCAGGGACTGGTGGTGCTGATGGATATTCGCCACCCGCTAAAAGATCTCGACCAGCAGATGGTACAGTGGGCCGTCGAGAGCAACATCCAGGTTCTGGTGCTGCTGACGAAAGCGGACAAACTGGCGAGCGGGGCGCGTAAGGCCCAACTGAATATGGTCCGTGAAGCGGTATTAGCCTTTAACGGCGATGTGCAGGTTGAGACCTTCTCATCGCTGAAAAAGCAGGGCGTGGATAAATTACGGCAGAAGCTGGACAGCTGGTTTAACGAACTGGCGCCGGTGGAAGAGGATCAGGGCGGGGAGTAATTCATCGCGACGCCGGATAGCGACGCGGTGCGTCTTATCCGGTCTGGCACGCCGACCCTATCTTTCTTTCGCCCATAAAAAACGCCCCAGTCAGAAACTGACTGGGGCGGCTAAAATATTCAGCCAAATCCGATTACGTGAAGTAAAAGGTCTGAAAGATAGAACATCTTACCTCTGTACCCTACGCGAATAACTTTACTCTTTTTTGAGCAGCTCAGAAAGCACTTTTTGTAATTTTTTTTCATTCTTTACATAGGGAATTCCAATACCCATCACAAAAATCGCGCACTTATGTTGCTTAATTACGAAAAAAGCGCGTTATCTCGCGAGCACTTAGTGCGCCTGATCCCAGTTTTCACCACTTCCAACTTCCACCAGCAGCGGTACATCAATGCGTGTGCAGTTCTCCATCAACTGATGGATCTTTTTCGCTACCGTGTCCAGGTCGTCTTTGTGTACTTCAAACACCAGTTCATCGTGTACCTGCATGATCATACGCACGCGCGGTTTTTCCGTTTCCAGCCAGCCATCGACCGCAATCATCGCCCGTTTGATAATATCGGCAGCGGTTCCCTGCATCGGGGCGTTAATCGCCGCACGCTCCGCACCCGCTCGACGCGCGCCGTTGCTGGATTTAATATCCGGCAGATAGAGACGACGGCCTTCCAGCGTTTCAACGTAGCCCTGCTCTTTCGCCTGAGCGCGAGTGCGTTCCATATACTCCAGCACGCCGGGATAACGTTCAAAATAGAGGTCCATGTATTTCTGCGCTTCTTTACGCGGAATGTTCAACTGGCGCGCCAGACCGAACGCACTCATACCGTAGATCAGACCAAAGTTGATCGCTTTCGCGCTCCGACGCTGTTCGCTGGTCACGGTCTCCAGCGGCAGACCAAACACTTCGGCGGCGGTGGCACGGTGAATGTCCTTCCCTTCGGCAAACGCCGTCAGCAGCCCTTTGTCGCGTGACAGGTGCGCCATAATACGCAATTCAATCTGCGAATAGTCCGCAGAAACAATCAGGTAATCCTTCGGCGGGATAAATGCCTGGCGGATACGACGCCCTTCTTCATTACGTACCGGAATGTTTTGCAGGTTCGGATCGGTCGATGACAAACGGCCCGTCGCAGTCACAGCCTGATGATACGAGGTGTGCACACGCCCGGTTTTCGGGTTAATCATCAGCGGGAGTTTGTCGGTGTAGGTCGATTTCAGCTTCGCCAGACCGCGATACTCAAGAATCACTTTAGGTAGCGGGTAATCCAGCGCCAGTTCTTCCAGCACTTCTTCAGAGGTTGACGGCGCGCCGCCTGGGGTTTTCTTCAGCGGCTTAATGCCCTGTTTTTCGAACAGGATCGTCTGCAACTGCTTGGTTGAAGAAAGGTTAAATACTTCTCCTGCAATCTCATGGGCTTTCTGTTCCAGCTCCGCCAGACGGAGCGTGATCTCCTCGGAGTGCTTGTGCAGCACCGCGGGGTCGATCTTCACACCGTTACGCTCTACACGAGATAACACCGGTACCAGTGGCATTTCGATGTTTTCAAAGACGTTCAGCGGCCCTTTGTGCTGCTGCAGCTCTGGCCACATTTTCAGATGCAGCTGTAAGGTGACATCGGCATCTTCTGCCGCGTAACGTCCCGCCTCTTCCAGCGCAATCTGATTAAAGGTTAGTTGGTTCTTCCCTTTACCCGCAATCTCTTCAAAAGTGATGGTTTTATGTTTCAGCCAGCGATCGGACAAACTGTCCATATCGTGACGTCCGGCAACGCTGTTCAGTATGTACGACTCGAGCATGGTATCAAAAGCGATGCCGCGCAGTTCGATACCATAATTCGCCAGAATGCCGCGATCGTACTTGAGATTTTGCCCGACCTTACGCGCGTTTTCATCTTCCAGGAGCGGCTTGAGCATCGCCAGCGCACGGTCGCGGGAGATTTGATCCGGCGCATCCAGATAGTCATGCGCCACTGGCACATAAGCCGCCACTCCCGGCTCAATAGCAAATGAGAGCCCTACCAGGTTGGCGGAGATGTTATCCAGACTGTCGGTTTCGGTATCGAAGGCAAAAACTGGCGCTTTTTTCAGCTTCGCAATCCACGTTTCCAGCGTCGCTTCATCGAGAATGGTCACGTAATTATCATAAGAAAGTACGACAGCGGCTTCTTCCGGGGCTTCATCAATGACAATCGTTTCCTGCGGTTTTACCGCCGGTTTTGCCCCTTTTGCTTGTAACCACTTGCCCGCTTCGACATCAGCGGTCCAGCGCTTGAATTCATACTTTTTAAACAGCCCAACCAGTTCGTCGGCCTGGGGTTGTTGCACTTCCAGTTGTTCGCAGGTCAGTTCCAGCTCAACGTCTGTTTTGATCGTCGCTAGTTTATAGGAGAGGTAAGCCACCTCTTTGTTTTGCTCAAGTTTACCCGCCATGGTTTTCGCACCACGGAACGTCAACCCGGCAATTTTATCGGACTCAGCATAAAGAGTATCCAGGCCGCCCAGCCCCTGTAGCAATGCCTGCGCGGTCTTTTCCCCGACCCCCGGTACGCCCGGAATGTTATCGGAGGAATCGCCCATTAGCGCCAGGAAATCGATGATCAGTTCCGGCGGCACGCCGTATTTTGTCACCACCTCATCTGGACCAAGAATGGTGTTGGTCATGGTATTGATGAGTGTGATATTTGGCGTGACCAGTTGGGCCATGTCTTTATCGCCGGTACTGATCAGCACCGGGCGCCCCATTTTTTCTGCCTCACGCGCCAGGGTACCAATAACATCGTCCGCCTCCACGCCAGATACAGCCAGCAGCGGTAGCCCCATCGCCTTCACCATGGCATGCAGCGGTTCGATCTGCGCCCGCAGATCGTCCGGCATCGGCGGGCGATGCGATTTGTAATGCTCGAATAATTCGTCACGGAAGGTTTTACCCTTGGCATCAAATACCACTGCGGCATGCGTTGGCTGATATTGCATGATCAGGCTGCGCAGCATATTGAGGACACCGTACATCGCGCCTGTCGGTTCGCCTGCGCTGTTGGTCAGCGGCGGAAACGCATGGTATGCGCGATAGAGATAAGAGGAGCCATCTACAAGGATAAGTGGGTTTTCTGGGATCTGAACCATAATGTCCGTGCCTGTTTATCAGATTATGGATAAAGGATGCCACAGACAGGATGAAAACATGAGTTTTTCACCACATTTGTCGTAATTCTTTTGCAGATCTTCTGGATCGCTCGCAAAGCCGCCTGTGGATAACTTTGTGAATAATTAATTTTCATCGCATTAATTTCAAAACGATGCGTTAACCATCATTTATAATATTCTTTAAATTCAATTAATTATAAAAACGACAGAATAAACCCTTTATGTTTTCATTGAATTACTGAATGTGGATAGATATGGCGTGTTTTTCTCTGTCGCGAAGAACCGTCATTTGAGTCATTTTCTGATAAAATCAGCCCCCTTGCGCGACTTTAGCGTACTGTTTATGGCTAATCCTTTGAATAATTTAATCATGGCGAGATTACTCGCTACAGTCACCCTGTTGCTGAGCATTGCATTGACCATTGTGGTCACAATTTTGTGTTCCGTACCGATCATTCTGGCCGGACTGGTAAAGCTCCTGCTGCCCGTTCCGTTCGTCTGGCGCAAGGTATCTCTGTTTTGTAATTTCATGATGTATTGCTGGTGTGAAGGCCTCGCCCTGCTGTTGCATCTCAATCCATGGCTGAAATGGGATGTGCAGGGCCTGGAAGGACTGAGCAAGAAAAACTGGTATCTGCTGGTGTGTAATCATCACAGCTGGGCGGACATCGTGGTACTGTGCGTACTCTTTCGCAAGCACATTCCTATGAACAAGTACTTCCTTAAGCAACAGTTGGCCTGGGTACCTTTTATCGGCCTCGCCTGCTGGGCACTGGATATGCCATTTATGAAGCGCTATTCGCGCGCTTATCTCCTGCGCCACCCGGAACGCCGCGGTAAAGATGTCGAGACTACCCGTCGGTCCTGCGAGAAATTCCGCGCGCATCCCACCACGATCGTTAATTTCGTCGAGGGCTCCCGCTTTACCGAAGAAAAACGTCAGCAGACCCGCTCGCCGTATCAACACCTGTTGCCACCAAAGGCGGCGGGCATTGCGATGGCGCTGAATGTGTTAGGTTCGCAGTTCGATAAATTACTTAATGTTACGCTGTGCTATCCGGAAAACGACCGTACGCCCTTCTTCGATATGCTGAGCGGGAAACTAACGCGCATAGTGGTTCGCGTGGACATGCAACCCATTCAGGAAGAACTGCACGGCGACTACGTTAACGATAAAGGATTTAAGCGTCGTTTCCAGCTATGGCTGAATACGCTATGGAGCGAAAAAGACGTGTTAATAGAAGAGATTAAAGCGACAACTAAAAACGCCGGTCACTGACCGGCGCTGCTTTTATTTCTTACCGACCAGATATTTCACCGTGTCAGCATATTGCTGAACAAAGATATCCATGCTGCTGGTATCCATGCCCTGCGGATTCACCTGATATTTACCGTTAACAAACATCGCCGGCACGCCCTGCAGTTGCAGATCGGCAGCAGCTTTTTCCTGCTGCGCAACCAGTGATTTCACGACAAAGCTGTTCCACGCGGCATCGTAATCTTCGCCTTTAATACCGGCATCCACGAACACTTTACGGATATCTGCAACGCTCTGCACGGTCTGGGTTTTCTGTACCCCTTCAAACATCGGCACAGTCACTTTATCTTCTACGCCCAGTGCCATCGCGACGGCCCACGCTTGCGTCAGATCCTTGCCCAACGGGCCCAGGAACTCAACGTGGTATTTGGTCATTTTGACGCCTTCAGGAAGTTTTTTCTTCACGTTCTCAGAAACATGAAGGACTTCTTCAAACTGGTAGCAGTGTGGGCAATAGAAAGAGAAGAACTCCAGCACTTGCGGTTCACCGGCAACGGGCTTTTCCAGGGTGGTATACTGCTTACCATCCTCGAATTGCGCTGCCGATGCGCTAAAAGCTAAAACCATACCAGCCAGCGCCAGCCAAATCTTTTTCATGATTACGTCTCCGATTAATACATGGGTGTTAATTGTAATGGGGGTTCTTGCAGGACTTTTGCCTGCTCGATAAATGTCGCGGTCTGTCGTTGCCAGTAATCTTCCCCGGTTAACCACGGGAAGTTTTTAGGAAACGCAGGATCGTCCCAACGACGCATCAGCCAGGCAAGATAATAAACCAAACGCATAGCACGTAAAGGTTCAATCAGTTCAATTTCAGATGTTTCGAACTCACTAACTTCTTCATAAGCTTCAATAATCGTTTCAAGCTGCATACGTTGCTCAGCTTTATCACCATTAAGAAGCATCCACAGATCCTGAATGGCAGGACCGTTGCGGGAATCATCTAAATCGACAAACAGCGGCCCCTCGCGCCAGAGGATATTTCCAGCGTGGCAGTCGCCATGTAGACGAAGGCTGTCAAAATTTGTATGCCACCGCTCAGTGACGGCCGTAACCAGCGTATCCGTCGCTTTCAGAAATGCGGTCTTTTGTGCGGACGGAATGAGTTGGGCGTGCTCGAAAAGTTTACGTGGCTCGACGAGGTATTCGTTCAGCCCGATGGTCGGTCGCCAGGTAAATGGCTGCTTACGGCCGGTCTGATGCAGACGCCCCAGATAACGGCCCACCGCTTCCATTTGATCGATATTGTCTGCTTCGAACTGTCGACCGCCTACGCTTGGAAAAATCGCGTAGTGGAACCCCTGATGCGATAATAGCGTCTGACCATTAAAAGCCAACGGCGCAGCAACCGGGACTTCATCCTCAAGCAACTCAATCGCAAACTGATGCTCTTCCAGGATCTGATCAACTGACCAGCGCTCAGGGCGATAAAATTTAACGACAAAACGCCGACGGTCTTCATCCTGGAACTGATAGGCACGGTTTTCATAGCTATTAAGCGGGGTGAGACCAGAATCCACCCGGATCCCCTGCTCAAACAGCGCATCCATGATGGTATCCGGGTGTAATGTCTGGAAATTGAAAGCGTTGTTATTCATCCCATCATCCGGAAAATACGTCGAATGATTCAGGATATCATTTCATAACAGCTTCGGTGGCCCCGCTTACAAGCTTTTACTCTTTAATTACGCCACGAGCGCGCAACAGCGCCGTCTTGAAATCTTCCTCGTAATCTTTCTGAATACCGGGAATAACCGCGTCTTTTGCAGAGTCGCGCATTTTCAGGTGATAGATCAGAATGTCGTCGGTTAAATCCGCCAGTTCACCGTCAAAACCTGACTCTTTCGCCAGTTTCTGCAAAAATTGCATCAGGTTAAGGTCGGGCTCTTTTTGCCAGGCTGGCTGGAGGAGTTCAATAACTTCATTCAGGCGTTTACATTTCATGGTCGTGCTCCTTACTCTTGAGACAGACACGTTAGCAGGGTCAATCCCACAATAAAAGAGGCGATATCAGTGAATCAGGATAGTGCAATAACAGGGGTTGTACTGGCTGGCGGAAAGGCCAGGCGAATGGGGGGCATTGATAAAGGCTTGCTTGAGCTTAAAGGGAAACCGCTGTGGAAACATGTCGCCGATACGCTGTTATCCCAACTGAAAACGGTGGTTGTGAATGCCAATCGGCATCAGGAAATTTATCGCTCGGGTGGCCTGAAAGTCATTTCAGATGTGATGGCGGATTTTCCCGGCCCGTTGGCGGGCATGCTTTCTGTTTTTCAACAGGAGGCGGGCGACTGGTTTCTGTTCTGCCCCTGTGATACCCCTTTTATCCCGCAAACGCTGGCTGCCCGCTTACGTGCCCGGTGCAATCAGGCACCGGTGGTATGGGTGCATGATGGAGAGCGCGATCATCCCACCATTGCGCTGGTTCATCGTTCAGTCCAGCCATTTTTGCAGCGCTATTTACAGTCTGGCGAGCGGCGGGTCATGGTTTTTATGCGTCAGGCAGGTGGGCATGCCGTTGACTTCAGCGACTGCAAGGAAGCGTTTGTGAATGTGAATACCCTTGAGGAGCTTGATAAATGGCAGAAGAAACCATGATCCCTCTACTGGCTATCGCCGCGTGGAGCGGAACGGGAAAAACGACGCTGCTCAGGAAGCTAATCCCGGCGCTGTGCGCCGCCGGGATCCGCCCCGGACTTATCAAACATACGCATCATGATATGGATGTGGATAAGCCAGGCAAAGACAGCTACGAGCTACGCAAAGCAGGAGCGGCGCAAACGCTGGTCGCCAGTCAGCAACGTTGGGCATTAATGACTGAGACACCTGAAGAACCCGAACTGAATCTGGCGTACCTGGTCAGCAGGATGGATCATGCCACGCTGGATCTGGTGCTGGTTGAGGGATTTAAGCATGAGGCCGTGCCTAAGATCCTGCTGTTCAGAAGCGATGCCGGACATGATTTCAGCGAATTAACGCTGGATGAGCATGTGATTGCGGTGGCCAGTGATGTTGTATTGCCGCTTGACGTTCCGGTGCTGGATTTAAATGATGTAGATGTGATTGCGAAGTTTATTGTGGCGTGGTGTGCGATTTGACGACTTGCCGGGTGGCGGTTTCGCCTTACCCGGCCTACAAAATTCGGTGATCCAGAAACGCAAAAAGCCCATCCGTCAGGATGGGCTCTTCACTTGTTTGATGCCTGGCAGTTCCCTACTCTCGCATGGGGAGACCCCACACTACCATCGGCGCTACGGCGTTTCACTTCTGAGTTCGG
>NZ_JBFWLF010000064.1:0-17278 GCF_050252275.1 Citrobacter sp.
CAGTTACCCGAGGCCTTCACGCCAAACAGGTTGAAACTAGGCTCGCCGTTTTCCCGGCGAATCTGCCGCTGCCCCCAGCCGGACTCTAGCGCCGCCTGCGCCAGAATCAGGTGATGCGGCACGCCGCTCTGCTCACTGGCCAGACGGGCCGGCAGCGACAGTTGCGCCAGGAAGTCTTTGCTGTCGCCGGAGAGCGGTTCGTCATTGCTCTGCGGTGTTTTCGGCATCGCTTTACGCACCAGTTGCGTCAGCGCCTGGTTCTGGTAACTGGTCACCGTTTCCAGCGGGAACTTCATCGGCACCTGCGGCGTTTCTTCCGTAGGCTGCGCCTGCCCCTGCGTCATCTGTTTGACCATCATTTCCGCCAGCCCCAGACCTTTTCCGGCGGTCATCTGCTGCGCAATCTGCTGGTCATACATGCTGGTATACAAACGCGTCTGATCGCTGCTGAAGACGCCATCTTTTGGCAGGGCTTCACGCATGCTTTTCAGCATCATCTGGACGAACATGCCTTCCACCTGGCGGGCCACCGGGCGGATATTCGCCGCCGGATCCTGACCGGCTTTCGCCTTCAATTCATTTAGCGATTGCGCATCCCAGGCGGCGCTGGCCATCAGTTTGCTGTCGCTAATCATCAGATGATTTCCAGTTTCGCGCGTAAGCAACCGGCGCTCTGCATCGACTGCAGAATTGACATCAGATCCATCGGCGTCGCCCCCAGCGCATTCAGCGCACGGACCACGTTGTTCAGATTGGCGCTGGAACGAACGCTTTGCAGCGAACCGCCGCTCTGACGCAGATCGATTTGCGTTTGCGGCGTCACCACCGTCTGCCCCCCACCAAACGGCGTATCCGGCTGACTGACATTAGCCTGACGGTTAACGGTCACGGAGAGATTCCCCTGCGCAACAGCACAGCTATCCAGCGTCACTTCGCGGTTCATCACCACCGAACCGGTACGTGAGTTGATCACCACTTTTGCATCCTGTGGCGTCACGTTCACTTCCATGTTCTGAATATCCGCCAGGAAGCGCACCTGAGAGCTGTTGCCGCTCGGTACGCGGACCTGAATCGTGCGCGCATCCAGTGCGGTGGCGCTGCCAAAGCCGCGTGACCGGTTGATGGTGTCAGCAATCTGCTGCGCCATGGTGAAGTCTTCATTATTCAGTTGCAGGTTTAGCGTATTACCCGCGCCGAACTGGCTGGGCAACTCGCGCTCGATTGTCGCCCCGTTGGTGATCCGTCCGCCGTTAAGCTGGTTCACCTGCACGCTGCTGCCGCCCGCAGACGCCCCGGCGCCACCAACTAAAATGTTGCCCTGCGCCAGCGCATACACCTGGCTGTCGACCCCTTTCAACGGCGTCATCAACAGCGTCCCGCCGCGCAGACTTTTCGCGTTCCCCAGCGAAGACACCACTACGTCAATGGTTTGTCCCTGACGACCAAAGGCCGGGAAGGAGGCGGTTACCATGACCGCCGCGACGTTTTTCAACTGCATGTTCGTCCCGGTCGGCACGGTAATACCCAACTGCGAGAGCATGTTGTTCAGGGTCTGGGTGGTAAATGGCGTCTGGGTGGTCTGGTCACCGGTCCCGTCCAGCCCCACCACCAGGCCGTAGCCAATGAGCGAGTTTTCGCGCACGCCCTGCACGCTGGTCAGATCGCGGATACGATCGGCATGCGCCAGCGTGGCGACGAGGACCAGAACCAGTCCAACTACAGATTTCAACATGGGAGACCTCGCTTACATCGGCGACAGGTTAAGGAAGAAACGCTGGAGCCAGCCCATATTTTGCGCTTCGTTGATGTAGCCGTTTCCGACATATTCAATACGTGCATCCGCCACCTGAGTTGACGGAACGGAGTTGCTGCCGCTAATGGTGCGCGGATTCACAACCCCGGAGAAGCGGATGAACTCAGTGCCCTGGTTGATAGCGATCTGTTTCTCACCCACGACATGTAAATTGCCGTTGACCAGCACCTGATCGACGGTCACGGTCAGCGTGCCGCTAAAGGTATTGCTGGCGTTGGCCCCGCCCTTACCGTTAAAGGTATTACCGCCGGACGCCTCGACGTCCGCTCGCGCATTGCCGAATAATCCTTGCAGATAGCGCGGTACAGTATCAAAGCCAAAGTTGGTTTTGCCGTCACGGCTGGCGTTGGCAGAAGAGCTTTTACTGGCGCTGACGTTTTCCTGCAGCACAATGGTCAGCGTATCGCCGATGTTGCGCGGACGACGGTCTTCAAACAGTGGCTGATAGCCATAGTTGATTGGCTGCGCGGACTGAAAAATCGAACCATTTGCCACCGGCGTCGGGCCAGGAACAGGCTGTGCCGTGGTCGCGCCCTGGACGAGCGGAGTGGAAGGAATCCAGGCACATCCTGACAGTGAAACCACCAGCAGGGCCATGATCGGGTAAGCGTGCGCAGCGTTTTTTTGCATTGCCTTTATCTTCTGAATCAGGGTGCCGGTGAGACAAATGCCTCACCGGACAACACCTTAGAGTTGCGTCAGTTTTTGCAGCATCTGATCGGTCGTTGAGACCGCTTTGCTGTTGATTTCGTAAGCGCGTTGAACCTGAATCATATTGACCAGCTCTTCCGCGACGTTGACGTTTGAGGTCTCGACATAGCCCTGGTACAACAGGCCCGCCCCGTTCAGACCCGGCGTGCTTTCATTCGGCGCACCGGAAGACTGGGTCTCGGTGTACAGGTTTTCACCAATGCTCTCCAGACCGGTATCGTTCATGAACGTGGTCAGATTAAGCTGCCCCACCTGCACGGAGGCCGCCTGTCCCTGTTGGGTCACGCTCACCACGCCGTCACGCCCGATGGTGATGCTCAGGGCGTTAGCCGGAATGGTAATCGCTGGCTGAACCTGGAAGCCGCCAGCCGTCACCAGTTGACCATTTTGATCAACCTGGAATGATCCATCGCGGGTATACGCAGAAGTACCATCCGGCAGCAGAACCTGGAAGAACCCCTGACCTTTAATGGCGACATCTTTACTGTTGTTGGTTTGCGACAGGTTGCCCTGGCTGTGCAGACGCTCGGTCGCCACCGGACGCACACCGGTACCGATTTGCAGACCGGACGGCAGCGTGGTCTGCTCAGAAGACTGAGCGCCAGGCTGACGAATGGTCTGATAAAGCAGATCTTCAAACACCGCGCGCTGACGCTTAAAACCATTGGTGCTGACGTTTGCCAGGTTGTTAGCAATCACATCCATGTTGGTTTGCTGAGCGTCCAGGCCGGTTTTGGCGATCCATAATGAACTGATCATAAAGTGTCCTGTATTAAGTCATCGACAGCAGTTGGTTAGCGCGACCAGCATTGTCATCCACGCTGCTGATAACCTTCATCTGCATTTCAAAACGGCGGGCGCTGGCAATCATGTCGCTCATCGCTGACACCGCATTGACGTTGCTCCCCTCCAGTACTCCCGACATCACGCGAATGGTCGGATCGGCCTGCAGCACCGGGCCACGGGTTGCCTGTGCGGCGGCGGTCAGACGGAACATTCCGTCGTCGCCACGTTGCACTTCGTTCCCCTCAGCCTTCACCAGTTTCAGACGTCCCACCGGCGCGATGGTGTTCGCCGGATCGCCGGGATTCAGCGCTGAGATGGTGCCGTCCGCCGCGATGGTGATTTCCGACCCTTCCGGCACCGCAATCGGCCCGGCTTCACCAATCACCGGGTGACCCTGAATGGTCAACTGTCCGGTCGGATCCACCTGAATGCTGCCGTTACGGGTATAGCCTTCGCTGCCGTTCGCGGTCTGTACCGCCAGCCAGCCATCCTGCTGTAACGCCACGTCCAGCGGACGCGAGGTGTAATCCATCTGGCCAGGCGTCATATCAGCCCCCGGCGTGGACGCCGTGACCAGCGTACGCGTCGGCAATGACAGCCCTTCGACGGGGACGGCGCGCAGCGCATTGAGCTGTGCGCGGAATCCCGGCGTCGAGGCGTTGGCCAGGTTGCTGGCCGTCACCGCCTGTTGGTTCAGCGTCTGACTGGCCGCCCCCATCGCGGTATAGATTGCGTGATCCATTACGTTATCCCGTCAGGCGCTTAGCGCAGGTTAACCAGCGTGTTGAGGATCTGGTCCTGGGTCTTGATGGTCTGCGCGTTCGACTGATAGTTACGCTGGGCGACGATCATGTTCACCAGTTCTTTACTCAGATCCACGTTCGAAGACTCCAGCGCGCCGTTGGTCAGCTTACCGAAGTTACCCGTTCCCGCCGTTCCCAGCAGTTCCACACCGGACGCCTGCGTGGCGGCCCAGACGTTATCGCCCTGAGAGGACAGACCTTCGTTGTTAGCGAAGTTCGCCAGCACAATCTGCCCCAGCACCTGCTTCTGTTCGTTGGAGTAGTTTCCGACGACGGTGCCATCGTCGTTAATCTGATAGCTGACCAAATCGCCCGGCTTGTAGCCGTTCTGCGTGGTGGCGATAACGGCGTTAGTCCCGGTATTCTGCTGCATGGAGTTTTGCAGGCTGAGGGTGAAGGTCGCAGGAACCGCGCCATTGACTGTACCGGTAGTAATGGAGAATGACGGTGTGGCATTTGCCGCGCCAAGCGTCCAGGTTGGTTCAGTGGCAGGTGGAACAGGCGCAACTTCAGTATATTCTTTTACGTTATCCAGACCGCCGTTCTTGTCGAATGTCATCTGCGCGGACTTCACCAACGGCGAGTTGGCAACGCTGGAATCCTGCGTCCAGATATCCCATGTGTTATCACCCGTTTTAACGTAAAACAGGTTGATGTCATGTTGATTACCCTGGCTGTCGAACACCGTCACGGGTGCACGTTTGTTGTAGCTGTCAGCATCGGTTGGTTTGAAAGGCGTGTTCGCTGGAATCTTGTCCGTCGAGTTCAGGTTGATCTGCATTGCCGCCGTGTCGGTGCTTTTCGCACCCATCAGGGTATTCGGGATGGTGATCGGACCCGGGTTTGCCCCTTGCTGAATGGTCGGCGGCGTACCCGTTGCCGGATAGCCGGTCAGTTGCATGCCCTGCATGTTGACCAGGTTACGGTTTTCATCCAGTTTGAACTGGCCGTTACGGCTGTAGAAAACTGAGCCATTGCTGTCGACCAGACGGAAAAAACCGTTCTGGCTGATAGCGACATCCAGACCGCGACCGGTGTTGGTGGTCGTACCATCAGTAAAGTCCTGAGTAATGCCAGCGACTTTTACGCCCAGACCGACTTTAGAACCGGCAAACATATCCGCAAAAGACGCCGCACCGGATTTAAAACCATAGGTCGCGGAGTTGGCGATGTTGTTACCAATGACATCGAGGTTGGTGGCTGCGGCATTCAGGCCGCTAACCGCTTGTGAAAAAGCCATGATGACTCCTGATTAGTGTAAAGGCTTAGATTATCTGCCGTACTTCGTCGAGGGTGGTGGTTCCGTAAGTGCCCAGATCCAGGGTGTTACCGCCATTGCTGCGAATCACCCCTTGTACCAGCGCAAACTGCAAGGGTTGCGCCACCAGTTGCGTCGAGCCGTTGCTGGCGTGAATCGCCACGTTATACGAGCCGTTCACCGCCGTGGTGCCATCCGTCAGAGTGCCGTCCCAGGTAAAGGTATGGACACCCGCCTTCAGCGCGCCAATCTCAATTGTGCGCACCACTTTGCCGTCTTTGTCGGTAATGGTGGCGGTGACTTTGTCAGCCGGCTGTTGCAGCTCAACGCCAAACGGCGTGGTGGTGGTGGTGGCTCCCTCTTCGGTGCCTTTGCCCGCCAGAACGGTGGTACCCGGGATCATCACGCCATGACCAATCAGCGTGCTGGCCTGTAGTGACTGGTTGTTGTCGATCTGTCCGGAGATCGACCCCAGGGTCGTATTCAGTTTCTCAATACCGCTGACGGTACTGATCTGCGCGAGCTGTGTGGTCAGCTCGTTGTTCTGCATCGGGTTGGTCGGGTCCTGGTTTTTCAGTTGCGCCACCAGCAGCGTCAGAAAGCTGCTTTGCAGATCGGCGGCATTGCTGCCCGACAGGGAACTCCCGTTGCTGCTGCTTTTCACACCGGTGTTTGTCGGATCGTTAACGTTTACCGCAATTGACATGGCTGTCTCCTTTTACTGGCCCAGTGTCAGCGTCTTAAGCATCATGCTTTTAACGGTGTTGAGGACTTCGACGTTCGCCTGATAGCTGCGGGAAGCTGACATGGTATTAACCATCTCACCGACCACATCGACGTTAGGCATCTTCACGTAGCCATTGGCATCGGCCAGCGGGTTACCGGGTTCATAGACCAGTTTGTCCGGCGCCTGGCTCTCAATGACGTCCGACACTTTCACGCCCCCCGTTACTGCACCGGGAGCGGCATCCACCTGGAAGACCACCTGCTTTGCGCGATACGGTTGACCATCCGGTCCCGTGACGCTGTCGGCGTTGGCCAGATTACTGGCGGCCACGTTCAGGCGCTTGGACTGCGCCGTTAATGCCGAACCGGCAATATCAAAAATATTCAGCAGCGCCACGGATTAGTTCCCCCCCTGTAGCACGTTCATCATGCCTTTAATCTGCCCACTCAAGGCAGTCAGGCTCATCTGGTACTTCAGGCTGTTATCCGCAAACTGCGTGCGCTCCCGGTCCATATCGACGGTATTGCCGTCGAGTGAAGGCTGGTCGGGAATGCGGTAGAGCAAATCCGTAGACGGTGCGGTGATGGCCTGGGCGGGAATATGCTGTGCGGAGGTTAATGCCAGCGACACACCGCTGGTTTCTTGCCGTCCGCGCACCATGACTTTTTTTAACTCACTGGCAAAATCCATGTCGCGTGCCTGATACCCCGGCGTATCGGCGTTCGCAATGTTGGCGGCCAACACCTCTTGCCGTTGGGCGCGCAGATTCAGCGCTTCCTGTTGAAAACGTAAGGCGGCGTCGAGCTTATCGAGCATATCTCCTCCGCAGATGACAAAATTCAGCCGACAGCTTAAATCCCATTACGCGCGCGTTATCGCTGGAATAAACGCAAAATGGGTCGCTATTTATTGCGTTGATGGTTGCGTCACACGGGTAGAATCCTGTCATTGCGAAAACGGCGGGAGGTGACGATGCAAACGTTAAAACGTGGATTAGCCATGCTGGCGCTGCTGTTCAGTCCCCTGACGCTGGCCCAGGATTTGAATGCGCAGTTGAACGACTGGTTCGGACAGCGTCTGGCCGGATTCAGCGATGATGTGGTCGTGACCGTGCGAACGCCCCCCAACCTGTTGCCGCATTGCGACACACCGGCGTTCAGCATGACCGGGGCAAAACTGTGGGGAAACGTAAATGTGCTGGCACGTTGCGCCAATGAAAAACGTTATCTGCAGGTCAACGTGCAGGCGACGGGAAACTACGTAGTCGCAGCCGCGCCCGTTGCGCGTGGCAGCACGCTTGGCCCGGCCAGCGTCACACTAAAACGCGGACGCCTTGATCAGCTCCCTCCCCGTACCGTGCTGGATATCAGCCAGGTTCAGGATGCGGTGAGCCTGCGCGATCTCGCGCCGGGACAGGCCATCCAGCTCAATATGTTGCGCCAGGCGTGGCGCATTAAAGCCGGACAGCGCGTGCAGGTCGTTGCCAATGGCGATGGATTTAGCGTCAATGCGGAAGGTAAAGCGCTGAACAATGCGGCGGTCGCGCAGAACGCACGAGTGAGAATGTTATCGGGTCAGATTGTCAGTGGCATAGTCGATCCTGATGGGAATATTCTTATTAACCTATAATGAGTTAAAGATTTTGTTGCGGCTGCCGATAGTGATTACATATTCGATGATAGCTGGCCGCTACAGCATAACCCCTCGATGAGGATGATAAAAATGAGCATTGACCGTACCTCACCTTTGAAACCCGTTAGCACCGTTCAGGCGCGTGAAAATACGGATACACCGGTCCTCAAAGCGCGTCAGGAAAAAACCTCGACGGCAACCAGCACCAGCGTGACGTTAAGCGATGCTCAGGCAAAACTGATGCAGCCCGGCGTGAACGATATCAATATGGAACGTGTTGAAGCACTGAAAACCGCTATTCGTAACGGTGAGCTTAAGATGGACACGGGGAAAATCGCCGACTCGCTGATCCGCGAGACGCAGAGCTATCTCCAGAGTGAGTAACTGACCGTATGACGCGCTTGTCAGAAATACTCGATCAGATGACGGCTGTCCTGAATGACCTGAAAACGGTAATGGATGCCGAACAGCAACAACTTTCCGTTGGCCACATTAACGGTAGCCAGCTGCAGCGTATTACAGAAGAAAAGAGTTCTCTGCTGGCGACCCTGGATTATCTGGAACAGCAGCGACGGCTGGAACAAGACCCACAGCATAGCGCGAATAATGACGTCGCCGAGCGCTGGAAAGCGATTACCGATAAAACGCAGCACTTACGCGATCTGAACCAGCACAACGGCTGGCTGCTGGAAGATCAGATTCAGCGCAATCAACAGGCGCTTGAAGTTTTAAAGCCCTATCAGGAACCGTCGCTGTACGGCGCGAACGGTCAACCCTCTTCTGCCTCTCGCGGCGGGAAAAAATTCTCTATTTGATGATTACCGGATGGCGGCGTTTCGCCTTATCCAGCCTACAGCGTTCTGTAGGCTGAATAAGCAAAGCGCCATCAGGCATCGTGATTACACCGTCCGGCGCGCAAACTCTTTCACTTTAAAGCCCATCACCGCCAGTGCGGCAAAGTAGGCGGCAATGCCGGCCACAACCACCGCCATCAGACGAAGCAGACGCCACGGCATAGTCCCCAGCGACCACTCCGGCATAATATGCAACATGCCAACCAGCACGGCTGACATCACCAGTACGGCGATAACGAGGCGAATCAGAAACCCCATCCAACCCGGTTGCGGAGTGAAAATGTTCTGCTTACGCAGTTGCCAGTACAGCAGTCCCGCGTTCAGACAGGCGGCAAGACCAATCGACAGCGACAGCCCGGCGTGTTTCAACGGTCCAATAAACGCAAGGTTCATCAACTGGGTCATGATAAGCGTCACAATGGCGATCTTAACCGGCGTTTTGATGTTCTGCCGCGAATAAAAGCCCGGTGCCAGCACTTTCACCACAATCAGCCCCATCAGTCCTACGGAATAAGCAATCAACGCACGCTGCGTCATCAGCGCATCGAAGGCCGTGAATTTACCGTACTGGAATAATGACGTAATCAAGGGGCCAGACAGGATCCCAATCGCCACCGCACTCGGCAGCGCCAGCAAAAAGCACAGACGCAATCCCCAGTCCATCAGGCGGCAATATTCGTCATGGTCGCCTTTTGCAAAACTCTTCGACAGTGAAGGCAGCAGAATGGTCCCCAGCGCCACGCCCAGTACCCCCGACGGAAACTCCATCAGGCGGTCCGCATAGTACATCCACGAAACGGAACCAGACGCGAGAAAAGAGGCGAAAATGGTGTTAATGATCAGTGAGATCTGGCTGACGGAGACGCCGAGTATCGCCGGGCCCATTTGCTTCACAACCCGCATCGCCCCCGCATCGCGGAAGTTAATCCGCGGCAGCACCAGCATGCCGATTTTCTTCAGATGCGGAAGCTGATACACCAGTTGCAGCACGCCGCCAACGGTTACCGCCCATGCCAGCGCCAGCACCGGTGGATTAAAATACGGCGCGGCGAACAGCGCGAAACCGATCATGCTGATGTTCAAAAACGTGGGGGCAAACGCCGGAATGGAGAAGCGGTTCCAGGTATTGAGGATCGCTCCAACCAGCGACGCCAGCGAGATCAGTAAGATGTACGGAAAGGTGATTTGCAGCAGTTTGGTGGTTAACGCGAATTTATCGGCGGTGTCGGCAAACCCCGGCGCCGTCACCATAATCACCCACGGGGCGGCCAGCATCCCGGCAACGGTGACCACAGCAAGCGCCAGCGTCAGCAGTCCCGACACGTAAGAGACAAACACGCGAGTGGCGTCTTCGCCCTGCTTGCTTTTATATTCCGCCAGAATAGGGACAAAGGCCTGAGAAAAAGCGCCCTCCGCAAATATGCGGCGTAGCAGGTTAGGTAATTTGAATGCCACAAAAAAGGCATCGGTTGCCATCCCGGCACCAAAAATTCTGGCGACAATCGCATCACGTGCAAAACCCAGCACACGTGAAAACATCGTCATTGAGCTGACGGCGGCCAGCGATTTTAATAGGTTCATTGCTTTTTTATTCCAGACCCTACGGCAAAACGCCTGCAGTGCAGGCGTTGGAAGAGGCGCTTAGTCTACCTGGATTATGGTGAATTACTACCGCCAGATGTTACAGGTGATTATTCGCTCATCGCCTCGCGCCAGAGCTTTTCCACCACGCGCTGGGCAAGGATCGCCTGCTCGCCCGCGGTTTCCGGAACCGTCTGATTTTGTACACATTCCACAAAATGGCGTGCGCACCCCACGAATCCACGCTGTTCAAGCGTGGTTTGCCAGCCAGGAACCGGTTTGTGCAAGACACCCTGCCCGCGCTCTTCACGCCACTCGCGCATATCCGTCACGTCAATCAGCCCGCCATCGGTCACCGCCTGTACGCTCTCTCGCTGACTTCCCGCCCGGCGATGCATACTGGTGGTGATTTGCAACTGACTGGTCGCGAAATGGTGCTCTGCATACAGCATCTCGCCCGCGTCGTTGGTTTGTAGCGTCCCGCTGCTGAGCTGGGCGTTGCCGCCCGCCAGCCACAGTGCGGTGTCAACGACATGCAAATAATCATCCAGCAGCGTGAACCGCAGATCGTGAGGCCCCACGCTGTCGCTACGGTGTTTATCCATCCGCAGAGACGCCGCCGTCCCCAGTTCCGTCTTCAGCTCTCGATACCGTGGCGCAAAGCGACGATTGAAACCGACCATCAGCATCAGTTTTTTCTTCGCCGCTAACGCCACCAGCCGCTCAGCATCACGTAAATTTTCCGCCAGCGGCTTATCAACGCAGACATGAACGCCGGCATTGAGTAATTCACTGACGACGGCGTAATGGGTTGCCGTGCTGGAGTGGACAAACACCGCGTCGCAGCCCGCGGCAAGATCGGTCAGCGAACCGGCATACGGAATGCGCCAGGCTGCGCAGATTTTCTCCGCTTTGTCACGCGACGGCGACCAGGCGGCCTGTAGCGTCCAGTCGCTGGCGGCGCCAAGCACGGGTAACCAGGCCTTCTGGGCGATGCCCCCAAGCCCCACCACCCCGATACGTAATGTTGTCACGTTATTCTCCCAGATGTTCCAGTAGCGACTCGAGGCGCTGTTTCAGCGCGGCGACTTCGCTTTCCAGCACCTCGACGCGGGCCTGTAGATCTCCCGTCGCCGCCTGTGGCTCATCGGCCAGGGCAACCGGCTCCTGCACGGCGCCACAGAACAGATGCATATAACGGCTTTCACGCTTACCCGGTTCGCGCGCCAGACGGACGACATAAGGGCCGTCTTCCCGCGTTGCCAGGCGTTCCAGCGTTGCCTCGACTTCCGCCATATCGCTGAACTCATACATCCGCGAGGCACGACTGCGCAATTCGCCCGGCGTCTGCGCACCGCGTAGTAGCAGTGTCGTCACCAGCGCCACCTCCGCGGAGCTCAATTTCAGGTTGCCAAACTCCGAGTTACAGAAACGCTGCTCATACTTGGTGACGCGGCTACCAAAGCCGCTGACCGTGCGCAGAAAATGGCGCTTCACCAGATTGTCGAGGTGCTCCTGCACCTCGTGCTCCGCCATATTCATCACCGGTTCACGGTTGGTTTTCTGATTGCAGGCGGTGACCACGCCATTTACGGAGAGTGGATATTGCTCAGGCGTCGTGACCTGTTTTTCGAGCAGACAGCCAATCACACGGGCTTCAGCGGCAGTTAATTCATATTTCATAGGGTGTCCTCACCGACCTGCGGTCCATTCTGATGTCGTTAACGCCGTCAGCACGTGGTCGCGCCATTGCCCGTCAATCAACAGATAATCTTTTGCGTAGCCTTCTTTTTCAAAGCCAAGTCGCGCCAGTAAATCACCGCTGCGTTTATTGTGCGGCATGTAATTCGCCATAATGCGATGAATATGTTGCGTGCGTTGCATATAACGAATCGCGGCGGTCAGCGCTTCAAACATCAGCCCCTGCCCCTGCCATTTCTGCGCAATGGAATACCCCAGATAGCAGGCATGGAAAGACCCCCGCACCACGTTAGAAAAATTCGCTACCCCAATGACCTCTTTTTCATCCGGGTCCAGCAGCGCAAAGTAATAGGCGGAACCTTGCTTATGAAATTCGGCAATCATGCTCAGCCGCGCCTGCCAGCCGGAGGGATAGCAGTGGCTTTCATCACGAATCGGTTCCCAGGGTTTTAAGAAATGACGATTTTCCGCGTAATAATCTGCCAGACGCCAGGCATCACGCTCATGCACTAAACGCACGACCAGGCGGTCGGTGGTTAAGCGCACTTTTGGCACGTTACTGCGATAGCCAAACATATTTATTCCTACTCCTTCCCGAATCGCCGTTACACCCTGATTGACTTACTATACCTGTGCAAAACCACCCTGTGAAAAGTGCAATTTGCCATTTTTTGAATTATTCCGCCATTTTGATGAAAACTCTCTATCAAGATAGACTTTTGATAAAAAAATATTGTCCCGGCGAGGGTGGGCAAAAAGGCAGCAAAGCCGCAGAATAGGAGATACTTCGCTTTATCTACTCTCAATCATTCGAATGCCGCAAATTCCGCGCAACTCGAAGAGTGACGAGTGTTTCCCGGGAGGGGAAATGTCGCGTGTCTCGCAGGCCAGGAACCTGGGTAAAACTTTCCTGCTCATCGATAATATGCTGGTCGTGTTGGGCTTTTTCGTCGTGTTCCCGCTGATCTCAATTCGCTTCGTCGACCAAATGGGCTGGGCCGCCGTGATGGTCGGCATTGCGCTGGGTCTGCGTCAGTTTATTCAACAGGGACTGGGCATTTTTGGCGGCGCGATTGCCGACCGTTTTGGCGCGAAACCGATGATCGTCACCGGCATGCTGATGCGCGCTGCCGGGTTTGCCACCATGGGGATCGCCCATGAACCCTGGCTTTTGTGGTTCTCCTGTTTCCTGTCCGGTCTCGGCGGCACGCTTTTCGATCCGCCGCGCTCGGCATTGGTGGTGAAGCTGATTCGCCCGCATCAGCGGGGTCGCTTCTTCTCAATATTGATGATGCAGGACAGCGCAGGGGCGGTTATCGGCGCGCTGTTAGGCAGTTGGTTGTTGCAGTATGACTTCCGTTTGGTTTGCGCGACCGGGGCAATATTGTTCGTGCTCTGCGCCGCCTTTAACGCCTGGCTGCTGCCCGCGTGGAAACTCTCTACTGTGCGTATTCCGGTACGGGAAGGAATGAGTCGGGTGCTCAGTGATAAACGCTTCGTCACCTATGTGCTGACGCTGGCGGGCTATTACATGCTGGCGGTGCAGGTCATGCTGATGCTACCCATTATGGTCAATGACATCGCCGGTTCACCTTCCGCGGTGAAATGGATGTATGCCATTGAAGCCTGCCTTTCGCTGACGCTGCTCTACCCCATTGCGCGCTGGAGTGAGAAACGGTTTCGTCTTGAGCATCGCCTGATGGCGGGCCTGCTGCTGATGTCACTGAGCATGTTACCCGTGGGGCTGGTGAGTGACTTGCAGCAGTTGTTCACGCTGATTTGCACTTTCTATATCGGTTCGATTATTGCTGAACCCGCCCGTGAAACGCTCAGCGCCTCGCTGTCGGATGCCCGTGCGCGTGGTAGCTATATGGGCTTTAGCCGTCTGGGGTTAGCCATAGGTGGTGCCATCGGGTATATCGGCGGCGGCTGGCTGTTTGATATGGGGAAACTGCTCCAGCAACCCGAGTTACCCTGGATGATGCTGGGGATCATTGGCTTCATCACTTTCCTGGCGCTGGGCTGGCAGTTTAGCCATAAACGCACGCCGCGCGGCATGCTGGAACCCGGCGCCTGATTTGATACCTGTGCGTGTCTCCTCCATACTGAAAGGGAACTGACAGTCAAATGGAGGAGAAACGTGAAGCTTTATATTTACGATCACTGCCCTTTCTGCATCAAAGCCCGCATGATTTTTGGCCTCAAAAACATCCCCGTCGAACTGATTGTCCTGGCCAACGACGATGACGAAACCCCAACCCGAATGATTGGCCAGAAAATGGTGCCCATTCTGCAAAAAGACGACAGCCGCTATCTACCGGAAAGCATGGACATCGTCCATTACGTCGATCAACTGGATGGCAAACCGCTGCTCACCGGCAAGAAAAATCCTGCTATTGACGAGTGGCTGCGCAAAGTGAACAGCTACGCCAATCACCTGCTGCTGCCGCGTTTTGCAAAATCTGCGTTTGATGAGTTTTCCACCCCTTCGGCACGCAAATACTTTACTGAGAAAAAAGAGGCGATGATTGGCAGTTTTGCCGACCATCTTGCCCATTCCGCTGGCCTGACCAAAAAAATCAGTGAGGATTTGCGCACACTGGATAAGCGCATTGTGCAACCCAATGGTGTAAACGGTGAGCTTTCCGAAGACGACATCCAGTTATTTCCCCTGTTGCGTAATCTGACACTGGTGGCCGGTATCAACTGGCCGACACGGGTTGCTGACTATCGCGACAATATGGCGAAACAGACGCAGATCAATCTGTTATCATCAATGGCGATTTAACGTTTACCGGCGGTGGCTGAATCATACAGGCTGCCGCTTTTTTCAGTTTTTTCTACTGGCGAAGTTCGCGCTGGTGACACATGCTGCGTTATGTCAGGATTAAGACGATCGCATCGTGTAGAGGAACCCCATGAAGAAGATTTTTTTTGCTGCCGCGTTGATAGTTGGCGGCCTGTTGACCGGCTGTAATCAGCTCACACAGTACACCGTAAGCGAACAAGAAATTAATCAGGCGCTCGAAAAACGCAACAACTTTGCCAAAGATATCGGGCTTCCGGGCGTTGCCGATGCGCATATCGTCCTCAACAACCTCTCCAGTCAGATCGGTCGTGAAGAGCCGAACAAAGTGACGCTAACTGGCGATGCAAAGCTGGATATGAATTCGCTGTTTGGCAGTCAGAAAGCAACCATTAAGCTAAAACTGAAAGCGCTGCCAGTCTTTAATAAAGAAAAAGGGGCCATCTTCCTGCAGGAAATGGAAGTGGTGGATGCCACTGTGACGCCGGAAAAAATGCAGTCGGTGCTGCAAACCCTGATGCCTTATCTCAATCAGTCACTGCGTAATTACTTTAACCAGCAGCCAGCGTATGTCCTGCGCGAAGACAGCAGCAAAGGCGAGGCGCTGGCGAAAAAGTACGCCAAAGGCATTGAGGTGAAGCCGGGCGAAATCATCATCCCGTTCACCGATTAAACGACAAAGGCGCTGCGGCGCCTTTTTTTACGTGCAAACGAAAACGTTTCCCCTTATCCTTTGTTTCCGGCAAAAATGACATCCCCCAGCCGGAGCATATTGATGACAGCACCCTCCCAGGTTTTAAAGATCCGCCGCCCAGATGACTGGCACCTTCACCTTCGCGACGGCGAAATGTTAAAAACGGTCGTGCCGTATACCAGCGATGTTTATGCACGTGCGATTGTGATGCCAAACCTGGCGCCGCCGATCACCACGGTAGATGCGGCAATTGCCTACCGCCAGCGCATCCTTGATGCGGTCCCTGCCGGACATTCCTTCACGCCGCTGATGACCTGCTATTTAACGGACACGTTGGATCCCGCTGAACTGGAACGCGGCTTTCGCGAAGGCGTGTTCACCGCAGCCAAACTCTATCCGGCAAACGCCACCACCAACTCCAGTCACGGGGTCACCTCCATCGATGCGATCATGCCAGTACTTGAACGCATGGAAAAACTCGGGATGCCGCTGCTGGTGCATGGCGAAGTCACCCACGCCGATATCGATATTTTTGACCGTGAAGCGCGCTTTATTGAGACGGTGATGGAGCCTCTGCGCCAGCGCCTGCCTGGGCTGAAAGTGGTCTTTGAGCACATCACTACCAAAGATGCGGCGGAGTATGTCCGTGACGGTAACGAATTATTGGCTGCGACGATTACACCGCAGCACCTGATGTTTAACCGTAACCACATGCTGGTTGGCGGTATTCGCCCACACCTCTACTGCCTGCCAATTCTGAAACGCAATGTCCACCAGCACGCTCTGCGTGAGCTGGTTGCCAGTGGCTTTGAGCGTGCCTTCCTCGGCACCGATTCAGCCCCACATGCCCGTCATCGTAAGGAATCGAGCTGTGGCTGCGCGGGATGTTTTAACGCGCCAACGGCACTGGCGAGTTACGCGAGCGTGTTTGAAGAGATGAATGCCCTGGCGCACTTTGAAGCGTTTTGTTCACTGAACGGTCCGCGATTCTACGGCCTGCCGGTCAATGACACTTTCGTTGAACTGGTGCGTGAAGAGCAGCAGGTACCGGAGAGCATCGCGCTGACCGACGATACGCTGGTGCCGTTCCTCGGGGGCGAAACGGTACGCTGGACGATTAAAAAGTAAAAAAAATCGATGCCACCTGTTGTAACCTGGTCAGGATAACTGTATAAATAACCAGTATATTTAACAGGGGGCCATTATGCGTATTGAAGTCACCATTGCTAAAACTTCACCTTTACCTGCCGGTGCTATTGACGCCCTGGCAGGTGAACTCTCCCGCCGTATTACTCACCACTTTCCCGATAACGACGGTAACGTGACCGTTCGTTATGCCGCAGCGAATAATTTGTCCGTGATTGGCGCGACGAAAGAAGATAAAGAACGGATCAGCGAAATTCTCCAGGAAACCTGGGAAAGCGCTGACGACTGGTTCATTAAAGAATAAAAATGCTATGCCGTAGTCTCTTTGCCGGGTCGCCCCGGCTTTTTTCTCTCATCTTTAAGGCAATCTTTTTTGCGGCATCATTTAGTATTCTCCGTTGCCTTCGGAATTGATTATATTTTCACCAGTCACTCAAAATTATTGCACAACATACTTAAAAAGAATGAACAAGATGGTGATTAATTACTCACAAATTCTTAATTTGCAGAAATTTATGCTCCCCCCTCTTTAAAATCTCAGTGAATACCCTTATTTATTGATATACTGAAGTTGCTTCAGATAAAAACGCATTGAACCTCGAAAACCGTTGTCTTGTAACACGAATTAGGGGGCATGATGGAAAAGAATAATGAAGTCATTCAGACTCATCCGCTTGTGGGATGGGACATCAGCACCGTAGATAGCTATGACGCGCTGATGCTGCGTTTGCACTACCAGACTCCAAATCGTCCCGAAACCGATGGT
>NZ_JBFWLF010000065.1:0-17068 GCF_050252275.1 Citrobacter sp.
CGACGCTCTTCCGATCTAAAAACAGCAGCATAAACCGGAAGCGACTTTCGATACCCAGCGCAATGCCGTCAGAAATGGCGGGTATCGACATCAGCATGAGCAACAGCAAGGTAATCAGGCAGCGCCAAAAGAGATTCATGCTATTCATCCTGCTGATTTTTTTTCAGCTTGCGCATCAGTAACCACATTCGAACCGTTCTGACCTTCAGGTTTTTATCCGAGACGGATTCCTGCACCAGCCCGGTATGGTGGTGGTAGCCATTGAAAAACAGATTCAGTACGACAGCGCTGAAGGTGGCAAGCATAATTCCGCTGTGCAGTAACGGCTGGAGAACGGCAGGCAGGCGAGAGAAAAAGTCATGCGATAACGTCGGCGTCATGCCGACGCCCAGGCTGATGGCCACAATGTAGAGGTTGTAACGGTTCGTGGTGTAATTGCAGCGCGAGAGAATGCGGATCCCGGTTGCCAGTACCATACCAAACATCACCAGACCCGCGCCGCCGAGGACGAACTGCGGAATGGAGGCGACCAGAACCGCCATTTTCGGCACCATGCCAAACAAAATTAAGATGACGCCGGAAGCGATGCAGACCCATCGACTGTGCACGCGCGTGACGCTGACCAGGCCAACGTTTTGGGAAAATGAGGTGTGGGGAAAGCTGTTAAATACTCCGCCAATCATTGTCCCGACGCCATCCACGCGCAGGCCGCGAATGATATCCTGCGATGAGAGTTTGCGACCGACGATTTCGCCGAGCGCCAGGAACATCCCCATCGATTCAATAAACACAATGATTAACACAGCCGTCATGGTCAGAATCGACACCGGATCAAAGACAGGGGTGCCGAAGGCCATGGGGGTGACAATCGCGAACCACGAGGCATCGTGCAGGCCTGACAAATTCACTTCATTCATCATCCATGACAACGCAAAGCCAAAGATGATCCCCAGCAGGACCGCGACGTTGGACATGAAGCCTTTGGCAAATCGGGTGATTAATAAAATAAAGATTAAGACCGCAAATGAAATCCCTAAATAGACCGGATTCCCATACTCAGGATTACCTTTTCCGCCTGCAGCCCAGTCAACGCCCACCTGAATAATGCTCAGACCAATCGAGGTGATCACCACGCCCGTTACCAGCGGTGGAAATAAGGGCATCAGGCGACCGACAAGCGGCGCTAAGAGTGTGGTGATCGCGCCAGCGGCAATGGTTGAGCCAAAAATACCCAACAGACCGATATCCGGATTGATGCCAATCGCAATCATCGGCGTCACCGCGGCAAACGTCACCGACATAATCACGGGCAGGCGAATCCCCATAAAGCGACCGATGCCAATACATTGCAGCAGGGTCACGATCCCGCAGCAGAAGAGATCCGAGCTGATTAACAGCGCAATAGCTTCTTTGCTGAGGCCGAGTCTGTCGCCAATCATCAGCGGTACAGCGACCGCGCCCGCGTACATGACCAGCACATGTTGCAGACCGAGGACGACCAGCTTGCCAGGCGATAATATACGGTCGACCTCATCGGTGGCGCGGCCCTGCCCCGACGGTGAGGGAAGTTGGGAATCTATGGCGCTCATGCGTTTTCTCCTGAATGGCGAGGCCGATAGAACAGCTCCGCGCACGTTGGCGCGGAGCCTCGCTTAAATAGCCCATCCGCCGGCGTAAAACGCCACCAGCGCGACGGTAATGATGACGGTACCGATGTTCAGCTTCTGCCATTCCCGGGCAAAAACGCGACCGACAACCAGCGTCACGAAACCGAGCATAATGCCGGTGACAATATTGCAGGTCAGGACGATAAAGACCGCGCAGACCAGACCAGCCATCGCATCGATGAAGTCATTGAAATCCAGTTTTGAGACATTACTGAGCATCAGTAAGCCGACGTACATCAGCGCAGGCGCCGTCGCATAGCCGGGTATCAGGTAAGAGAGAGGCGATAAGAACAGGATAAGCAAGAACAAACAGCCGACGATGGCGGCGGTCAGTCCTGTTTTTCCACCGGCGGCGGTTCCCGCAGCGGATTCAATATAGACGGCGGCCGGCGCTGCGCCCACCAGACCGGAGAATACGGAGCTGATGGAGTCGCTGGTCAACGCTTTACCGCCGTTGATGATTTGGTTGTCTTTATCCAGCAGATTCGCTTGTCCGGCGACGGCGCGGATGGTGCCGGTAGCATCAAATACCGCCGTCATCACCAGCGCCAGTACGCTGGGCAGCACCGCAGGCTGTAAGGCGCCCATGATATCAAGACTGAAAATCAGAGACTTACCATCTTCACCGCTCAGGCTGGGCATGGCGACCAGGCCGTGATATTTAACGGCAGGGTCAAATATCAATCCGATAATCGAGATGGCGATAATCACCAGCAGGATCCCGCCAGGGACGCGGCATTTCTCCAGCCCGAAGATGACCGCCAGTCCCAGCAGACTCATCAGAACCGGAAAAGAGGTAAATGCGCCGAGTGCCACCGGAAGCCCTTCCAGCGGGTTTTTAATCACCATACCGACGCCGTTCGCCGCGATCAGCAACAGGAACAACCCGATGCCAATCCCTGTGCCATGCGCGATACCCATGGGTAAGTTTCGTAAGATCCAGGTCCGGACGCCGGTGACCGAGATAGCGGTAAAAATGACCCCCATCAGGAAAACCGCGCCGAGGGCGACAGGAATCGAGATCTGCTGCCCCAGCACCAGGCTGAATGCGGTGAAGGCGGTCAGCGAAATAGCGCAGCCGATCGCCATCGGCAGGTTGGCCCACAGGCCCATCAACAGCGAGCCGAAGCCTGCGACGAGGCAGGTGGCGACAAAGACGGCGGCGGGTGGGAATCCCGCTTTCCCCAGCATTCCGGGCACGACTATGACCGAATAGACCATCGCCAGAAAGGTGGTCAACCCGGCCAGTATTTCCTGACGCACGGTACTGCCACGCGCCGTAATCTTGAAGTAATTATCCAGCGCGCTGCGTGGTTTCGACGCGCCGGGGGTTTGCAGAATATCTCCAGACATAATGATGTCCTCAGCAGGATGTTAGCGTTCTGTCAGGTCCGTTCGTACACCAGACGTCCGTCGACGTAAGTGCGGTAAATTGAGCGATCGTCGCCCAGCGTCATCATCACGAACAATTTGTCGACCAGGGATGTAGAGTTGTCATAGCGCAGTTGTTGCAGCGGCGTCGCTGTCGGTTCCAGCACCACAAAGTCCGCCTCTTTGCCCGGCATAAAGTTACCAATCAGATCGTCGAGGCCCAGCGCTTTCGCGCCGCCGAGCGTCGCCAGGTAAAAGGCTTCGTATGCCGAGAGCCGGTACCCCTGTAGTTGCACCACTTTGTAGGCTTCGTTCAGCGTTTGCAGCATGTTGAAGGTGGTACCGGCGCCGATATCGGTCCCCATACCGACGTTGATCTTCTTCCTCCAGGCTTTTTGCAGATTGAACAAACCGCTGCCGAGGTAGAGGTTTGAGGTCGGACAAAAGGCGATGCTGGAGTGGGTTTCGCTCAGGCGATCCCACTCTTTCTCTTCCAGATGGACACAGTGGGCGAAGACGCAATTTTTGCCGGTCAGTCCGTACTGGTGGTATACATCCAGATAGCCGTCATGTTCAGGATAGAGTTCTTTAACCCAGGCAATTTCGTCTTTGTTTTCACAGAGATGGGTATGTACCCAGGTATCGGGATATTCTTCCCGCAGACGCTGCGCCATCGCCATCTGTTGCGGTGACGAGGTCGGGGCAAAGCGCGGCGTGATGGCATACAGCAGGCGGCCATTTTTATGCCAGCGCTCAATCAACGCCTTACTTTGCAGGTAGCTGCTCTCGGCGTCGTCCAGAAGATAATCCGGCGCGTTACGATCCATCATCACTTTGCCGGCGATCATGCGCATATTGATATGGCTGGCGGCTTCAAATAGCGCATCCACGGACTGCGGATGCACCGTGCCAAAAACCAACGCGCTGGTGGTGCCGTTACGCAACAGTTGCTTGATGAAAAAAGCCGACATCTCGCGCGCGTATTCCAGATCCTCATAGCGTCTTTCGGTCGGGAAGGTGTGCTTATTCAGCCATTCCAGCAACTGCTCGCCATAGGCACCGACCATTTCGCTCTGGGGGTAGTGGATATGTGTATCAACGAATCCCGGCACGACCAGTTTTCCGCGATAGTCACGGACACGGATGGCGTCAGGGATCTGCTGTTTTCCTGCTTCCCACTCACCAAACCATTCGACTTTTCCCTGGCGAATCAGCAGCAATCCGTCTTCCAAAAATCGCAGCGCTGAGGCGATCTCTTCCGGGTTTTCAACGGTGCGGGTGACATCAATAAAGCTGCCGCGTACCGCTTTCAACGTGTGTTCTCCAGACATCGTAAACTCCTTTACCGTTAATCCGTTTCCTCCGGGGAGACGATGCCCGGCAGCACTTCTTCAGGCCGGTAGCCTCCTGGGAGAATGATATTCAGTAGAATGGCGGTCAGACCGCCCGCGCAGATGGGGTTTTCCACCAACACATAAATTGAGGCAGGCAGGATTTTGAATATTTCCGGGTCATAGGAGACGCCCAGCCCCAGTCCCAACGAGGTGGCAACAATCAGCGTTTCACGGCGCTTAAGCCCGTTCGTGATGATGATGCGGATCCCGGCGATTGCGATCATCGAGAACATTAGCGTCATCGCGCCTCCCAGCACCGCCGAAGGAATGGTGGTAAAGAAACCGCCAATCATTGGAAACAGTCCAAGCAGCACCAGCATGACGGCGATGGTGCGGCCGATATAGCGAGAGGCGACGCCGGTCATCTGGATAACGCCGTTGTTTTGCGCAAAGGTCGTCAATGGCAGTGAACCCACCGCAGAAGCAATGACGGAGACCAGCCCATCGGCCAGTACGCCGCCCTTCAGGCGTGACTGGTATTCATCCCCCTGAATGGGTCGTCTGGACACCATCGCGGTCGCGGTAATATCACCGACGGCTTCCAGCACGCTAAGCAGATAAATGGTCCCCACCACCAGAAAGTGATGAAAGTTGAACTGGAAACCGTACTTAAAGGGGGTCGGGATGGTAACCCACGGCAGATTGCGCATACTGCTGAAATCCACCATGCCCAGGCACAGAGAGACGATATAACCCACGCACAGCCCGATCGCGATACCGCCCATTCTCAGTAACGGACTGCGGCAGCAGTTAAAACCGATCACCACGATCAGCACCAGCAACCCGACGCCGATATTCTCGTAATTTCCGTAGGTGCCGCTGCTTTTCGCCGCAAAGCCGCCGCCAAAATCGATAATCCCGACTTTAATCAGGCTCAGGCCAATCATCAGCACCACAATGCCGCTGACGGTCGGCGTGATGACCCTGCGTAAGTAAGGCAAAATGAAAGACGAGCCCACCACCAGAAATGCCCCGACAAATGAAACGCCGAGCAGCGATGACATGATCAACTCTTCGTGGAATCCATCGTTTTTCATCCCGCTGCCCAGTGCAATCATCACCGTAACAAACGAAAAGTTGACCGACTGAATCGAGAGTAAGCCGGAACCGACCATGCCATAGCGATTGACCTGCAGCCAGGTGCCGATGCCAGATGCAATCATCGCCATTGAGACCAGATAGGCGGTGGTTTCCGTTGAAAGCTGTAGCGCGGTGCCAACAATTAATGCGGGCGTGACCATGGGGACAAAGATGGCCAGCAGGTGGGTGATCGCGCCGATAATAGACTGATGAAAGGGAGGTCGATCCTCCAGTTCGTAAATCAGATCTGAGCCTGCACGTGATATATCAGACATCCCTTCACTCCTTAATAAGTAAATTTGATCATCTGAATCAGCAGAATTAAATTCTGCGAATTTGAGGCGCAGGTTGCCCTGAGAACGGCTTATCTCATTTCCGCAGACGGCATTTAATCGTTATTGAGTCATGTGAGCGGGCCGCCTGAGCGGCCCACGTTGTTACATTTTTTCCAGCGCGGTCAGTATTTTCTCCGGTGTGAAATGCCATTCGCGTAACCATACGCCACAGGCATCATGAATAGCGGTGGCAATGGCCGGTGCCGCGCCGTTAACGCCAATTTCTGAGATCGATTTGGCACCAAAGGGGCCAACCTTATCGTCGCTTGGCACCAGAACGGCACGAAAATCCCGAGGGATGTCGCCAATTTTTGGCGCACCGTAACTGCGCAGATCGCGGGTCAGCGGATGGCCTTCGGCATCATAGAGGATCTCTTCGCTCAGACTATGGCCAATGGCCCGCATTGACGCCCCGTAGATTTGCCCGAGTGCGAGTTCCGGGTTGACCGGTGTGCCACAGTCCAGCAGTGCGTAGAACTTGTCGAGACGGATTTCGCCGGTTCGGGTATTCACCGCGACTTCGGCGAAGTTCGCCCCATACGGAAATGCGAAGTCTGCGGTGATGTAACTGGCCGTGGCGACCAGCGTGCCAAAACCAGTTCCCGTCTCCGCTTTGTGCGCGATCTCAGCGTAACTCACTTCGCCCTGCTTGCCGCGTACAACGCCAGGTGCTACCAGTTGAACGTCAGCAACGGGTTCACCCAGCATCTGCGCCCCATGAAAGAGGATTTTCTCACGCAGGTTTTCTGCTGCCTTACGCGCCGCGTTCCCCGAGAAGCAGGTGCCGGATGAGGCGTAAGCGCCTTTGTCGAAGAGCGCATGGTCAGTATCGCCGGAAATGACATGCACTTCCTCTGGCGCACAGTGCAGCACTTCCGCCGTCAGTTTAGTGACAACCGTATCCAGCCCGGAGCCAATATCTGCGCCGCCGGAGTGGACGATGAAAGTGCCATCGGACTCCAGTTTGATCATGCAGTTCGCCTGATCGATGTCCGGGATCCCTGATTTCTGCATAATAATGGCGACCCCACGACCGGTACGCCAGTCACCGTCCTGTGGTTTGGGCGACGACCAGTCGATCATCTTCCGTCCCTGACGCAGGATCGCTTCCAGTGCGCAACTGGCGGCGGAAGGAACGGAGGTTGGCGCTTTCCCTTCACCGATCGCGCCGAGAATTTTCAGTTCCTGTCCCTCGTGAACCCGATTGCGTTCGATGATCTCCAGTTGATCAATGTGCAGTTGTTCGGCAAGTTCGGCTAACGCCATCGTCATCGCAAAGGTGCCTTTCGGTGCGCCATAGCCCTGATACGCCCCCGTCGGACAGATATTGCTGTAGTAGGTGGTGACCTGAAAATCGACGTTGTCGCAAGGGTACAGCGGTAACGAGAGCGCCGGGCCGTTGCTCGGCACCGTCAACGAATGGTTGCCATATGGGCCAGTATTGGCGCGGAAGTCCATTTTGACCGCCGTCAGGCGACCATCTTTCTTCGCGCCAAGTTTGACCGTGACTTTTGCAACGTGACGGGAGGTATTGGCAATAAACTCCTCTTCACGGGTATAGCGGAAATAGACCGGGCGTCCGGTCACGCAGGTCGCCCATGCGCAGACTTCTTCCAGCAGGATGTCCTGTTTAGAACCAAAGCCGCCGCCGACGCGTTCCTTAATGACGTGGACTTTGTGCTGCTTCATGCCAACGAGACGGGCAACCTGGCGGCGAAGGTGCCACGGTACCTGAGTTGAGGCGTGAATGATCAGGCGATCGCCGTCCATGCGCGTAAAACAGATGTGAGGCTCTGCCGGACACTGCTGCGCCTGTGTGGAGTGATAAGTGCGCTCGATGATCACATCCGCTTCGGCAAACCCTTTCTCCATATCGCCGATATGACCATGAATGCTGGCGGCGATATTTTTCCGCGGGCGTGAACCTATCGGGAAGTTGATGACCATGTGCTCGCCACGTTGGGCGGCATGGCGGTTATCTTCTTCCAGTGTCTGTGGCGCGCCTGCAACGTACACTACCGGTTCATCGTGTACGACGGGTGCATCGTCTGCCATGGCTTCGTCTATCGACAATACCGGCTTAAGCACATCATATTTCACATCAATGAGTTCGAGCGCGGCCAGCGCAATCTCTTCGCTCTCTGCAACCACGGCGGCAACACGATCGCCGACATGGCGCATTTTTTTGCCGAACATGCGGCGGTCAAGCGGGGAGGGTTCCGGCGCGCTCTGCCCGCCGGGCGTATAATAGATGTCCGGGCAGTTGCGGTGGGTGATCACGTGAACCACGCCGGGCAATGCTTCGGCTTTGCTGACGTCGAGATGAGTGATCAACGCATGGGCGTGCGGACTGCGCAGCATTTTAATTACGCAGGCGTCTGGGGTGATACGGTCTTCCACATAGCAGGGTTTGGCCTGGACCATTTTGGCCGCATCGGTTTTTGGCCAGGGTTTACCAATCACCGCGAGATCGTCGCGGAAAGTGGGGGCGACAGTCATACGGGCTTGCGGATCGTTTTTACGCGCCACCGCCAGTTCGATCACCTGATAATATTGCTGCCAGCCCGCATCACGACTGAACAGGCCGGACAACGCATCGTCAATCTCTTCACGGGTAGGATTCGCGATTCGTTCCAGCAGATCGGTGATGATCAATGCGGCCGCCGGATCGTTATAACCGGACTGCACGACGCCGACATCCACCATCGCCTGTTGTACCAGGCTCAACGCATTCCATTGACCGAGTGATTCGCTGGTGCGGATCTCCGCGTGATCCAACTGCGCGGCAATCAGTAATGAGGCATTGACGATGCGACCGTTGTAGAGAATCGCGTCCGAACCGGCGAAACCGAATCCGTCGTCACTGTTGCGCACGGAGTGCATGCCGAGGCTAAACAGCAGCTTCTGTACGTTTTCGCCCGGGTTAATCTTCATTTCACGGGCCATGCCGTTCAATGTGAAGTGAATCATCATACAACGTCCTCCCCGGCCATCAGACAGTCGGCATACAGATCGGCGACAACCACGCCGGTGATATAGCGCTTATAGGCCGCGCTGCCCCGAATATCATCCTGTGGGAACAGGGCGTTTGCGACCGCCTGTTCCAGTTCCGTACCTTCTCGCGTTTGTGTTTCCACGTCACGCAGGCGCAGTGCTTTGTCCGCCACGCCGTCCAGCGCGATGCACATGCCACCGTGTTCAGTCAACGCGACCGCCGCTGTCACGACGGTTAATCCGGCCTGTGAACGGCTCACTTTGCGCGTGGCGCAAGGGCGGAAGGGATCTTTAATGATAATTTCGGTGAGCAGGCGATCGCGTGGATCGGCGAGATAGCTTTCCAGCGACAGGGTTTCGCCATCACCACACACCAACTGGGCGTCCAGCGCCAGCAGGACGGGGAGTAACACGGACTCTTGCTGTTGCGCGGCAATCTCGCCGCCGAGGGTCGACTGGTTGCGAAGATGGCGGGAGTAGATAAAGCCTATCGCCTCACGCAGTGCCGCCGGGAGATAGCGGGCGTCATGCAACGGTTGCAGGCGAGTCATCGCCCCGATACGCAATGCGCCATTGTCCCAGTCGATCCACTCCAGTTCCAGATCCTGCAATGAAATGGCAATCCGCTTATCGGTACGCGTTGGCGTGGCGTTAAGTTTGCTGCCCCCGGCAAACCAGACGGCGTCCTCCTGATAGCGGCGCTTGAGTTCCAGCGCCTGGTCAACGGAGTCGGGCCTGAAAAATTGTTCAATCATCATCATTCCTCATCACTCCCTCTCCCGTTCAGGAGAGGGTATGGGCTATGCCAGCGCATCCATTCGCCGCCACATGTTGGCGGCGGCTTTTCGGGCCTGCGCATAAATGGAATCGGTATCGAAAGTAAACTGACGGTCTTCATACACCATCACGCCATTCACCATCACGCTGTGCACGCTGCCTGAACCGAGACCGAAAGCGATATGCCCGGCAACGTTTTCAGCGATCAGCGGCGTCGGCGACGAATAGTCGAGGAGGGTTAAATCGGCTTTATAACCGGCTTCCAGTTGGCCAAAGTTTTCTCCGAAGTTGCGGTGCAACAGTTCGTTGCCGTTCGCCAGAGCTTTCGCAAAGCTGTCAGGCCACAGAGGACCGCCCGCGTCGCGATGTTTGAAGAAGGCAAATTTCATCTCTTCAAGCATGTCGGAGCCGATACCGTCCGTCCCCAGCGCCAAATTGCGAATATGGGTAAGATGGTGGTTATAGCCCACATGGTTGTTCATGTTGGAGCGGGCATTGTGTACCAGGAAGGCATCTTGCTGATTCAGCAGGGCGATATCTTCCGCAGACAAGTACAAGCCGTGTGCGACCAGCGTTTTACGGTCAATGAGCCCATATTCCGCCAACCTGACCAGCAGGTCTTTACCGTACAGATGATGACTGTGGGAGACATCGTAGCGGTCTTCCGCCGCATGGATGTGCAGCCCGCGCCCGGTCGCGTTGATGGCCTCGCGTAGCATCTCCAGACCGGCATCGGGCACGGTAAAGGGGGCATGCGCGCCAATGTGCGCTTCCACCAGGTACGGCTCGCTACCGCTCTCTCGCGCATGGTCTATCTGACGGGCGAAGCGAATATTCTCTTCGACGCCTGCCTGTAGCTCTTTGATACCTTCGTTACGGTCGGTGGTTTCAAAGCAGGTCATTGCCCGAAGACCGACTTTTAAAAAGGCTGAACGCAGCGTAGAGAGCGAGCCCTGGATGTAGCCCGGTGAAGCATGGTGATCGATAACCGTAGAGCATCCGCTCTTAATCGCCTCCAGCGAGCAAATTAGTCCGCTGTAGTAGAGCGACTCTTCGTCCAGCGCCCGATCCAGACGCCACCACAGGTTTTTCAACGTTGAGATAAAGTCCGGGCTGGGGGCGATATTGGCCTGGATCCCGCGCGATAAACCGGAGTAGAAGTGGTTATGCGCACAGACCAGGCCTGGCATCACGATTCGCCCATGCATCTCTTTCCATTGCGCTTGCGGATAGCGCTGCGTCAGGGCGTCACCCACCTCAACAATAACGTCTTTGTCGATTGCAATATCCACCCCTTCACGCACGCTGGCCGGATGAAGTTGTACGGCGGTGACATTTTTCAGAATCAACATGATTACCCCTCCACGCGGCCTAACAGGTAATGGTGATGCTGGTGGACATAGCTAATGACGCGGCACATGTCATCCAGTTCCGGCGGGATGCTGGCGAACTGCCCATCATGGCTGATGTTTAGCACCCAGCTTTGGTCATTCAGCCGGACCCTGACCCGATCGTCTTCCACCAGGAAACCCGGGTTACTGCTGTTGTCGAAATCCTGCGGCAGGCTAAAGAGCGTGACTTTGTCTTTATACGGCTTGCCCTGCCACGGACAGAATTGAGCGCAGTTACCGCATTCGTTGCAGTAAGCATCCAGGTGCAGCGTCTGGAAGCGATTCTGGAATCCCGGCACGGGAATTGACACATTGGCGCGGTTCGGACAGACATCCACGCATTTGCTGCAGACATAGTTGCATTCAAGGCAGCGGGCTGCTTCCTGGGCGACAAAGGCGTCACGGTCGTCTTTATCGACCTTCGCGACCGCGATCTCGCCTTTACGCTGATAGATTTCAGCGGGGCTGACGTTATTCCAGCGTTTATCGCCATGGTGGGAGCGGATATTTTCCCGCCAGAGGATGGTATCCGTGGCCCGACGCGCAGAGCCGATGGCGGCAACAATGGATGATGGGCCACGCTGGACGTCGCCAATCATGAACACGTCGGTGAGGCGGGTTTCGCCGTTGTGATTCACCTCTGGCCAGCCTTTGCTGTCAAGCGGAACACCCATTGCATTCAGTGCTTCGGTATCCTGCTGTTCACCAATGGCGGTAATCAGACTATCGATGTGCAGCGTCAGCGTTTCGTCGGTTTCAACCGGGCGGCGCCGTCCTTTCTCATCCGGCTCTCCGAGCGTCATGACGCGCAGGGTGAGTGTGCCATCCGCATCAAAACGTTCTGGGTTGTTGAGAAAACGGAACTCAACCCCATCGTGCAGGGCTTCTTCATACTCTTCACGCCAGGCGGGCATCTCCTGCAACGAACGGCGGTAGACCACGGTGACTTTCTCCACACCCGGCACACGCAGTGCCGCACGGGCACAGTCCATCGCCGTGTTGCCCGCGCCGACGATCGCCACATGCTTACCGAGCGTCAACGCAGTTCCCTGATTGTATTCACGCAGGAAGGGAAGCGATTTCCAGATGTTGGGGTTATCGCCGTCGAGCTTCACGCCGCTGTTTTTATCCGTACCGGTTGCGATCAGAACGTAGTGGAACCCCTTTTCTTTCAGGCTCTGTACGGTCAGATCAGGCGCACAGCCATATTCGAACTTCACGCCGTGATCGGCGACAAAATCGATATCGTGCTGGATGAGCTCTGCCGGAATACGGAACTGAGGAATGATATTTTTCACCACGCCGCCCGCGTTGGCTTCGCGTTCAAATAGCGTCACCGGGTGTCCAGCCCGGGCAAGGAAGTAACCGGCCGCAAGCCCGGCCGGACCCGCACCGATGACTGCAACCGCATGACGTGAACCCGAGCCTGCGGGTTTGTGCCAGCGCCGTTTGTATTCATCCCACCCCTTTTCCAGCGCCACTTTTTTCAGTTCACGGATGTTCAAAGCGCTGTCATAGTCCAGACGGGTACAGTTGTACTGACACTGATGATCGCAGATATGACCGGTGATTGCCGGGAGGGCGTTTCGCTGATAAATCAGTTCCAGCGCGTCGGCATAACGCTGCTCGCCCAGCAGGCGAATATACTCCGGAATGTCCTGTTTGATGGCGCAGGCCGTAATACACGGGGCGACGTAGCAGTCGGTCAGCGGCAAGCCGCCGGCCACGTCAATGCGCTCTTCAGGTTTCCAGTGTTTTTGGGTATAGGCCATCGTGACGGCCTCTTCCGCCAGTCGATTCAGTCGTTCGACATCGACATGTTCCATTCCCCACGCATCTGAAGACTCCAGCTCACGCATACAGGCGCTGAGTCGCAGATAACCGCCTGGCTTTAACAGGTCGGTCGCCATGGTGATCGGACGAATGCCGGTGTCAAAGATATCGCGGATGGTCAACTGGCTGGCGCCGCCGGAATAGGAGATGGGCAATTGGCCGTCGAAGGCCCGGGAAAGCACGGCCGCCACGTTGATTGAGAGCGGGAACAGCGCCCGGCCAGACATATACATCTCTTCGCCGGGAAGCGCACCTTTGTTATTGACGGTGCCCAGGGTGTTGGTGAGTTTTACGCCAAAACCCAGCGACTTTTCTTTTGCCAGCGCCATCAAGCGCTGCAACATTTCCAGCGCCTGGGTGAGCTTTAGATCGTGCTCAAATGACTCTTCTTTTAAGCCGATATAACCGAAGCCACAGCTGTCCAGAATTTCACGTACGCGTGAATAGCCCAGCAGCGTCGGATTCAGCTTCACAAAGGTATTCAGCTCTTTTTCTTCCAGCATATAGCGGCAGATGGCTTCGATTTCGTGCGGTGGGCAGCCGTGCATCGTGGACAGCGTGACGCCCTGCACCAGTTTTGTGGGAATGCGTCCCGGCAGCGCCTGTAGACGTTCCCGATGTGCGTTCAACCCGTGGCGCGCGAGGAATGTTTCATCATGCAGCCATCGCTGTAGCGTATCGCGGTACTGCGCAAATTTAGGGTGCGCGGATGCGTCCATCATGTTGTCGATGAACGCCTGCATGGGCGGTTGCTTGATGCCGTCAAGGTTATAGCCGACGCTCATATTAAAAATGAACGATTTACCGGTCTCGCTACCTGAAGGTTGCAGCAGTTGCTCCAGTAAATGCAGGGCGAACCAGGCTTTAAGATACTCATCCCATGCTTTCAGCAGGGTAAATTCTGTTGACCATTCGGTATTGAAGCACTCATCTTCCGCATCAATACAGGGTTTTTCCAGTTCGAGCCGATCGAGAATTTGCACTGTTTTGAGTTCAATAAACCGACCGCCAGTCAGCCAGGAGGTGATGATATTTTGTGCGAGCTGGGTGTGCGGGCCGGCGGCGGGGCCGACGGGGGTGGCACAGGTTTCACCAAATACGCTTATCGATTTGCCTTTTTCCGGTGAATAGAACTGCTGCTCAGGAATACCAAAGATCGAGCGCTGCTGCTGATATTCATCAAATAGGCGCGTCAAAAGTTCCTCAAACGGAATCGGACGCATTATATCCCCCATACCCCTCTCCTTAGCTTTACTCGGCTTTCTTCAGGTCGTGGCAAGACAACCGGAAGGTGCGCGTGTTCATAGATGTCATTGGTTGACCGGGACTGATAAAGCCGGCGGTTTGGAGAAATAGAGCAACATTCGCACCACTACTCACAAAGCAGAGCCATAAAAATATAATTTTGTGAGGCGCTTCTAATCTTAAGTCCGCTTTGTGAAATATCTCACAAACGCTAAATGAGAATGAAAATCAGCCGGGAGAGGTATGGCGATAAGGTATTTCATCATCGCATTCTGTTTTCTCAAAAATGGCGATCGCTTATCATTATGATAAGTGAAAAATGAATCGGGAAATATTTGAACGCAATCGTTTAACTCCGTATTTCCTATTTATTTGTGTCGATTCTGCGCATTGATAAAATCCTCTGGCGTATCAATATCCAGAGTGATTCGGGCATCGTTTATTTCAATAAGATTATGTTTTCCGCGCAGCAATGCCTGACGCATATTGCTGACATTCGGTTGTGAGATGGCCTGCAACAGGCATTTTTTGGAAAGTAATACAGGATGGCCGGGCTGGCCCTGATAGCAAGGGATAAGTGCGTTATCGTTACGTAACGCCCAGATTTTACGGAAAATATCGTTATTCAGTTCAGGCATGTCACCGTGCGTGATGAAGCAGTGCCCGCTGTTCACGGCGGCAGCGCCAACCTTAATTGACGTAAATAAACCCTGAGCATAATCCGGATTGTACGTAATAATAATATTAGGCTGATTCGCATAGCGATTATGTATCTCCGTGGCGCGGTAACCAGAAACTAATATCACCCGGTTACAAAATTGCAGCGCGTTTTTGATACTTGCATCAAGAATTGTTCCTGCGTGCCAGGGTAACATCATTTTCCATTTCCCCATTCTGGATGATAACCCAGCAGCAGTAATTATACAGTCGACGACAGGCATGGCGATTCCATACAGTCGATTAGATGTTATGTCACTTCAGAGAGGCTTATGAGTATACCGGGGCATGCTTCTTTATTCTTTGATTTAGGTGCACAGAAACGGCCAACGGTTATTTCAATTGTCGGTGCGGGTGGGAAAACCAGTACGCTTTTCTGGCTCGCTCATCTCTTTCAGTTATCAGGTCGACGGGTATTCATCACCACGACGACGCATATGTTTCTGCCTGACCACTCCTGGCCGACCCTTTTCTGTCGGGAGCCCGCCGGGTTGCCGTATCACGTGTTAATGCAACCCATCATCACCTGCTTTCGGTCGTGGAAAGCGCCATTGGGAAAAGCACGTGGTTTCTCACCCGACGCCATCGATGCCTTAGCCAGACGATCGGAATGTGACGTGGTTCTCGTCGAGGCAGACGGCGCACGCGGAATGCCGCTTAAAGCGCCAGATGAGCACGAACCTTGCATACCTGAAAGCAGTTGCTGCGTGATTGCCGTGATGGGTGGACACCTGCTGGGGAAACGCGTGGGGGCAGAGCAGGTGCATCGCTGGTCTCCGTTCGCCGGGATGACAGGCCTGACGGAGGGATCCCCCTTATCGCTGAAGGCGCTGGTTCGTCTGGTTCAGCATCCACAGGGGGCATTCAAAAATGCCCCGCCAGCCAGTCGACGCGTCTGGTTTCTCAATCGTTTTTCTCAATCTGAGAATGCCATTGATGAACGCGAGCTCATCCAACTGTTGTCAGACGGTGATGTGCAGGCTATCTGGCTCGGGAATGCACAGGAAACGCCTGCAATCACGCGCAGATTTGTGAGATAGCGACGCCGGGAACACCGGGTTCCTGAAAAGATATCCATTGAGGTCTGTATGAATATTTTCACAGAGGCTGCAAAACTTGAAGAGCAAAACCGCCCATTTGCGTTGGCGCAGATTGTCGATAGCCGGGGGTCCACGCCCCGCCATTCGGCACAGATGCTGGTACATCAGGATGGGTCTATCGTCGGGACTATCGGCGGAGGCATGGTGGAGCGCAAGGTGATCGACGAAGCGCTGCTGGCGTTACAGGAAAGAAAGCCGCGTATGTTTCATGGCCGGATGGCCCGCAACGGCGCCGATGCCGTTGGCTCGGACTGCGGCGGCGCGATGTCGGTTTTTATTAGCGTGCACGGCCTGCGCCCGCGACTAGTGTTAATCGGCGGCGGGCATGTCAACCGGGCGATTGCCCAGGGGGCAGCGCTGTTAGGGTTTGATATTGCCGTAGCGGATGTTTATCGCGAAAGCGTTAACCCGGACGTTTTTCCCCCCTCGGTACAGTTGTTACATGCCGATTCTTTTACCGCGGCAGTGGATGCGCTGGAGATCCGTCCGGACAACTTTGTGCTTATCGCGACGAACAATCAGGATCGGGAAGCGCTGGACAAATTGATCGAGCAACCCGTCGCGTGGCTGGGCTTGCTGGCAAGCCGTCGTAAAGTGCAGTTGTTTATGCGTCAGTTACGGGAGAAGGGCGTCGGTGAAGAGCACATTGCCCGCCTGCATGCGCCGGTGGGTTACAACATTGGTGCTGAAACGCCGCAGGAGATTGCGGTCAGCGTGCTGGCGGAGATCTTACAGGTTAAAAATAATGCGCCCGGTGGACTGATGATGCGCACTGCGCATCCGTCCGGCCATCAGCGGGTGGTGATTCGTGGCGCGGGAGATATCGCCAGCGGCGTGGCGCTGCGATTGTTCCATGCCGGTTTCAAAGTGATCATGCTGGAAGTGGAGAAACCGACCGTCATTCGCCGCAGCGTTGCGTTCGCGCAGGCCGTCTTTGATGGTGAAATGATCGTGGAAGGCGTGACGGCAAGACTGGCCACCTCGTCAGCAGAAGCGGCGGCGTTAGCCGAGCGTGGTTTTATCCCGATTCTGGTCGATCCAGCCGGTTCGCTGATTGACGCACTGAAACCCGTCTGCGTAGTGGATGCGATTCTGGCAAAACAAAATCTGGGTACGCGAAAAGATATGGCTCCTGTGACCATTGCGTTGGGGCCTGGGTTTACT